>JAEXXW010000200.1 GCA_023405565.1 Pseudomonadota bacterium | reverse complement strand
CGTCACGCAATTGTCACGTCCGGACGGGCGTGCATGCAGAACTGGGAGGTCCTCGATGCCGCGTCTTTTCACCGCGATCGAGATTCCCGCAAGCGTCGCGCAGACGCTGACTTTCCTGCGCGGCGGATTGCCGGGCGCACGCTGGATCGATGCTGAAAACTATCATCTCACGCTGCGTTTCATCGGCGATATCGATGCGACGGTTGCGCAGGATGTCGTGTCGATGCTGGATCGAGTCAGCAGAGCCCCTTTTGAATTGCGGCTTGAAGGTGTGTCGTCGTTCGGCGGCAAGAAGCCGCGTGCGATTGTCGCGAATGTCGCGCCGTCATCGTCGTTGATGGAATTGCAGGCCGAGCACGAGCGTCTGATGCAGCGTGTCGGGCTGGAGCCCGAAGGCCGCAAATACACGCCGCATGTCACGCTCGCGCGCCTGCGCGATTCATCGAGCTGGCAGGTGGCCGATTATCTCAGCGAACGCGGCTCGTTCCGCTCGGCATCATTCCGCGTCGAGCGCTTCGTCTTGTATTCATCGCGCGCATCGGTGGGTGGTGGTCCTTACGTGATCGAGGAGGCCTATCCGCTGCAGGCGTTTCAGGCTAAGCGGGCGATCTGAATCATGGGCGGGCTTGACCCGCGCATCCATCCATAAAAATGTTTTGAACGATGGATTGCCGGGTCATAAGGCGTCAACGAGGCTGTCTTCGACGGCTATGCCCGGCGATGACCGCGAACATTGCTTAGGCAAACCGCGCCATCTGAGTGCGGATCGTTTGCGGCGTGCCGGTCATGCCGACAAAGTCGAGTTTGCGGAGACCGTGCTTGGCCGCTTCATCCTGCGCGCGCGTCATCATGGCGTCGGCGAGTTCGTCCGATTGATAATCGGGTTCGGCAATCAGCGTCGCCTGGCCGCGGCAGCCATCGCGATCCGGAACGATCTCGATGCTGGCGCGCATGCGGCCATTGTCATAGGCGCCGATCACGATTGCCTGTGCCGAAAGCAGCCGCAGGCAATGCGCGTCCACGGCCCGATCGTCATTGCCGACCGAGAAAAACAGGCAGCGGTCGAGATAGTCGAGCCGCAAGAGATGCGCGTGATGATCCTCGATGCCGCCGGTGCCCAGCAGCCGGATGTCGAAACCGTTGCCGTTCATGTCCATCTCCCGATCCTTTCAGTGATCGGGAGCAGGCTATGGCCGCAATCGGTACCGGACCGTTAATATTACGTGACTTTAAACAATCGTGATTGAGCATCGAGGATAGCGGTTGCGAAACCATGTCCGTCCGACACCATTTCGCGCATGAGCGAAAGCGGCGTCGGATGCGCGGCTTCGACCTCGCCGACCACATCACCGAAATCGAAGGTCAGTTCGGCGGCGAATTTCCGTGCCAGTTGCTGCATCCGCTTGTTGTCGGCGAGGCACGCCATGTGGAGGTGCTTGATGCCGCGGTTGCGCGCTGTCAGCAGCGTCCGTTCCAGCAAGGCGGAACCGACGCCATGGCTCTGCCAGGGTGCTTCGACGCTGAGGGCGGCCTCGGCCTGTTTGCCTAAAGGCCCGTCGAGCGGCCGCAATTCGGCTGCGCCACGCAGAATTCCATCGACGAAAAAGCCATGGACGATTGTATCCAGCCACGTCGAGGTATCGACGTACTGGCGGATGCATTCATCCGAAATCCCGCCGCTGCTGAAGCGTCGGGCACGGCTTTCCTTGTCCAGTCGCAACAGGTGATCGCGATATTTATGGGTCTCGCCGATCCACATTTTGCGGATCAGGCCGCCATTCGGCAGCGGATCCAGAACGCTCATTTCAGGCTCCTGACATTGTCGTCACGAACCCTCGTTGCCGCGTCTCCTCCCAGAGACCCTCCGGCATGCAGGGGATGCTGCAATGCGGAATCAACAGATAATATTGCGATGCAGCAAATTTAAGACCGAGGCAAGGCGCAAATTTCGGCAATGGCCATGCTTAAACCTTTGCTAGCCATGCAACCGCCGCCTTGCAGTCTGTGCATCGCGGCGGCTATGCCTCCGGCGGCTTCATTCCCGCGCCGGTTCGACTTTTTCGCATGATCAGCTCCATCCGCGACCGATATGCCGCGCTCCTGGCGGAAGGGGCGATTACACCGGATTTTGCGCAGGCCTCCGCGGTGGAAAAGCTGGCGGTGCTCAGCGAGCGGCTATCGGAAAAAGGGCGCGCGAAGAAATCGTCGTCGCTCGGCTGGCTGTTCGGCAGCCGCAACAAACAGGCGCCGGTGAAGGGCCTCTACATCTACGGCAAGGTCGGCCGCGGCAAGACCATGCTGATGGATCTGTTCTTCGACACCAGCGATGTCGTGCGCAAGCGCCGGGTGCATTTCCACGAATTCATGTCGGAAGTGCACGAGCGTGTGCACGACTACCGGCGGAAGGCCAAGAACGGCGAGATCGCCGACGAGGACGCGATCAGTCTCACTGCCGCTGCCATCGCTGAAGAAGCGTCGCTGCTCTGTTTCGACGAATTCCATGTGACCGACATCGCCGATGCGATGATCCTCGGGCGTCTGTTCACGCAGTTCTTCGAACGCGGCGTCACCATCGTTGCGACGTCGAATGTCGCGCCGGACGATCTCTACAAAGACGGCCTGAATCGCGCGCTTTTCCTGCCTGTCATCAAGCTGCTGAACGAGAAGATGGACATCGTGCGGCTGGATGCGCGCGCCGATTTCCGCCTCGAAAAGATGGTGAAGGGCAAGGTCTGGTATGTGCCAGCGGATGCCGATGCCGAGCGCGCGCTTGATGAAGCATGGTCACGGCTCATCCTCGGCCGCAAGGCCGCGCCCATGGATCTGACCGTGAAGGGGCATAAGCTGCACGTTCCGGCTGCGGCGCATGGTGCCGCGCGTTTCTCGTTTCAGGATCTGTGCGTGCTGCCGCTCGGCTCAGCCGACTTTCTCCGGCTTGCACATGAATTCCACACGATCATTATCGACCGCATTCCTGTCATGCGTTTTGGACAACGCAACGAGGCCAAGCGCTTCATCATCCTGATCGATGCGCTTTACGACAATGCCGTGAAGCTGATGGCCTCTGCTGAAGCATCGCCGCATCAGCTCTATGTTGCCGACCAGGGCCTTGAGCTGTTCGAATTCCAGCGCACAGTCTCGCGCCTTATTGAAATGGGCTCGCAGAGCTATCTGGCGCTTCCGCACGGTCCACGGCGCGATGCCGATACCGTTCGCGCCGGGAAGATCATCGATACCTGACGGCCGCCACGCGGCTTCTCTTCGGAAATGCTGCAGTCATGCTGCGCAGCATTTTGCACATCGTTGTCCTCTCCTCTCGCATCCGCAAAAGGATCGCGCTGCACTGCAGCGGCGATTTTTCTTTTGTTGCAGTGCTTTAGGCTTGGCAACGCCGAAACTCGCTGGAATAATGTATTATATAGAGGGGAACGAACCATGCGCCGTTTGCCCAACACCTGCTTGTCGCCAAACGCCGGACACGTTAACCACCGGCCAGCCGCGCTTTTGCGGCGTCATCAGGCATAAAGGTTCATTCTCCCATGGCGCGTCCCAAGATTGCTTTGATCGGCTCAGGTCAGATCGGCGGTACGCTCGCCCACCTCATCGGATTGCGTGAGCTCGGCGACGTTGTGATGTTCGACATCGCGGAAGGCACTCCGCAGGGTAAATCGCTGGATATTGCCCAGTCGTCGCCCGTCGACGGTTTCGACGCGCGTATGTCCGGCGCCAATTCGTACGAAGCGATCGAAGGCGCTTCGGTCTGCATCGTCACGGCCGGTGTGCCGCGCAAGCCCGGCATGAGCCGCGACGACCTTCTCGGCATCAACCTGAAGGTGATGGAGCAGGTCGGTTCGGGCATCAAGAAATACGCCCCGAACGCCTTCGTCATCTGCATCACCAACCCGCTCGATGCGATGGTGTGGGCCCTGCAGAAGTATTCGGGCCTGCCGCGCAACATGGTGGTCGGCATGGCCGGCGTGCTCGACTCCGCGCGCTTCCGTTACTTCCTCGCCGATGAGTTTAATGTGTCGGTGGAAGACGTCACCGCCTTCGTGCTCGGTGGCCACGGCGACACCATGGTGCCGCTGACCCGCTATTCGACCGTTGCCGGCATTCCGCTGCCGGACCTCGTGAAGATGGGCTGGACCACGGACAAGCGTCTCGACGACATCGTCATCCGTACCCGCAATGGCGGCGCCGAAATCGTCAACCTGCTGAAGACCGGCTCGGCCTTCTATGCGCCGGCCTCGTCGGCGATCGCGATGGCGGAAAGCTTCCTGAAGGACAAGAAGCGCGTGTTGCCTTGCGCCTCTTACCTCAATGGCGAATACGGCGTGAAGGACATGTATGTCGGCGTGCCGGTCGTGATCGGCGCCAAGGGTGTCGAGCGCGTCGTTGAGATCGAGCTGTCATCGTCCGAGCGTGAAATGTTCGACAAGTCGGCGGACTCGGTCCTGCAGCTCGTCGAGGCCTGCAAGAAGATTGCGGAAGATCTGGCGAAGTAAGCTGATAGCAGCACCACCAAGAGTTTTGAGGACATTGAATGAATATCCATGAATATCAGGCCAAGGCGGTGCTGCACGATTTCGGCGTGCCGGTTCCGCGTGGCACGGCCGCGTTCACCGTTGATGAAGCGGTGAACGCCGCAAAGGGCTTGCCCGGACCGGTCTGGGTGGTGAAGGCCCAGATCCATGCCGGCGGCCGCGGTAAGGCCGGCGGCGTGAAGGTCGTCAAGTCGCTCGACGATGTGAAGGCGGAAGCGACCCGCATCCTCGGCTCGATCTTGGTCACGCACCAGACCGGACCGAAGGGCAAGCAGGTCAACCGCCTCTACATCGAAGACGGCTCGGCCATCGCCAAGGAATTCTATCTGTCGATGCTGGTCGATCGCGTCACCTCGCGTGTCGCGATCGTCGTCTCGACCGAAGGCGGCATGGATATCGAAGCCGTTGCCCATGATACGCCGGAGAAGATCCTGACCATCACGATCGATCCGGCGACCGGCATCATGCCGCATCACGTGCGCAACGTGTCCAAGGCCTTGGGTCTTGACGCTGATCTGCAGAAGCAGATGGCTCCGCTGCTGACGAAGCTCTACAAGGCGTTCGTCGACAAGGACATGAGCATGCTCGAGATCAATCCGCTGGTTGTCACCAAGGACAACAAGCTGATCTGCCTCGACGCCAAGATCGATTTCGATGGCAACTCGCTGTATCGCCA
>JAEXXW010000146.1 GCA_023405565.1 Pseudomonadota bacterium | reverse complement strand
CCCTTGGCGCCTTTCTTTAGTTTATCCGGGCCGCCATAAACCACAAAAGCCACACTTGAAAACACTTGGTTGTGACGGGGCTTGCAAGCCACGAAAGGGTCACAGACGGGTGTACAAGGTTGGCGTGTGGGAGCGGTGGCCGGATATCATCCGTGCTGCCTTACATTTGGATTTAACCTCTTGTCAGCGGTCACTGGCTTCAAGCGCCTGGGTCTAGCCATTTGCGTCCTGATCCTGGGCGTATTCGGCGCACTGGGAGTGGTGTCGTTCCTGATCCCGAAGGATCAGGTGCGCGAAGCTGTGAAATCCGAGATTCGGGGCGCAACCGGGCTTGATCCGGACCTGCGCGGCGGCGTTTCGGTCTCGCTTTTTCCGTATGGACAGGTTGAACTGGCGGACGTGACGCTCGGCGACAGCACCGGCGAACCGCCACTGCAGGCGTCGCGCGTGGTCGCCCGCCTGAGCTTCCTGCCGCTGCTGCTCGGACAGATCGAGATCGCCGATATCACCCTCGCCGACCCGCGAATCGTGGTGACGATCGATTCGCAGGGCCGGTCGAATTGGTCCCCGCTCCTGTCGTCACTGACCCGCGCCTTCGACACCAAGGACCGGCGCGACGACGACGTGCCTTCGTTCTCGGAAATCCGCATCAATGGCGGCACCATCGTCGTGCGCGACGATTACCGGCAGATCTACGAATATCTGTCGAGCGCCGACCTGTCGCTCGCCTGGCCGGCGATTTCACGCAGTTTCGCCGTCACCGGCACCGCCCGTTATCGCGGCGAAATGCTGGATATCGGCATGACGCTCGGCAATTTCGCGGCCGCCCTGCAGGGCGAGCGTTCGGCGCTGAAGGTCCGCGTTGCCGGCGAACCGCTCAAACTGGCTTTCGACGGCGCCATCGCCACCCGCCCGACCATGAAAATCGAGGGTGCGACGGCGATCGATTCGCTGTCGCTGCGTCAGGCCATCGCCTGGCTGGGCCGAAAGCCGCTACCCGGCGGCGGCTTCGAGCGCTTCTCGCTCAAGGCGCAGACCAATGTGCTGGGCGGGACCATCGCGCTGTCGCAGGTCAATCTCGAACTCGACGGCAATACCGCCGAAGGCGTCCTGACCTTCGCCGCCGACGGACGCCAGACACTGCAAGGCACGCTGGCGGCCGATACACTCGATCTCACACCCTATCTTTCGACCGTCCGCCTGCTCGCTGCGCCCGATCGCGAATGGAGCCGGACACCGATCGATCTCGACGGCCTGACCACCGCCGATCTCGATCTGCGCCTGTCCGCGGGCAAGATCACCATCGGCACCGCGCAACTTGGCCGGACCGCGATCGCCACCAATCTCCGCGCCGGCAAGCTTGGCATCACCATCGGTGAAGCACGCGGTTTCGGCGGCGTGATCCGTGGCAATATCAATCTCGCCAAGGCTGAACAGGGCGCGGCCTTCGCCTCGCAGATCCATTTCGACAACGTCAATCTGGAGCGCTGCATCGGCGAGCTTTTTGGCATCAAGAGGATCGACGCCAAAGGCAACCTGACCTTCGCCCTCGAGGGCGCCGGCCCAAGCGTTTATGCGTTGACCCGAACGCTCGATGGTGAAGCGACGCTCACGGCCAACAAGGGCGCGCTCACCGGCCTCAATGTCGAACAATTGTTGCGGCGGCTGGAGCGGCGACCGCTCTCCGGCGGCAGTGAGTTCCGCAGTGGACGCACGCCATTCGACACGCTGAGTGTGCAGGTCAAGATCGCGAAGGGAAATGCGACCATCGAGAATGTCGATCTTCGCGGACAAACCATCGAACTCGCCCTTGAAGGCGAGGCTTCGATTCCGGCGCGCGATCTCGATTTGAAGGGCGTGGCCACGCTGGTCTCGGCCAACGCCGACCGCAAAGCCTTCGAACTTCCGTTCGTCGTGCAGGGCCGATGGGACGATCCGGTCATGCTTCCCGATGCGCAAATCCTCATTCAGCGCTCGGGCGCAGCCGCACCTTTGCTGGAAGCTTTGCGCAGCCGCGCCAACCGTGATGCGGCTTTGCCGGCCGTACCCGCTGTGCCGACACTGGCTTCGGAGCCCGTTGCGCCGGCCGCCGCGACGCCGCCCCTCGCCACCAGGGAGGCTGCAGGCCAAGCGGCCCCCACAGCCACACTTGAACCGGCGGTGCCGACTCTGCCGCTGCCACCGGTCACAACCGCACCAACGGCCAAGGTTGAATAGCCTCCACTTTGCGCCGCCCGGCACGGCCGCCATCCCGTAACCTTGCTTGTGACGCGTTTTCTTCAGGCGAACCGGTACCCACTTCGCCTGAAAACGCTCTATGATTCGCGCAGGACCGAATCAGAGGCCGGTTGCGACCCCCAATGCTGTTTTCCTCGATGCGCACGCTGGTGAAGGTCGTCATCGCCTCGCTGATCGTCGGCACCATCCTTTCGCATTTCGGCGTTACCAGCGACATGATCCTGCGCGAAGCCGGCATCACGCCCGAGCGCGTGATGGATTATGGCCGCCGCGCCTGGGACTGGGCGGCGCCCAATGTGCTGCTCGGCGCGATGATCATCGTGCCGGTCTGGTTCGTGATCTTCATCTTTCGGCCGCCCGGCGCCAGCAGCGACTAAAGCTCCATCACACCGCACGGAGCATCCCGGTCTTCGGATGGCAGTTGCGATATTCGAAAAACTGTTCGCTCGCCGCAGCGACCGTGACCTCATGATAAAGGCGCAGCTTCGCGGCCGGTCCCAGCGTCATCAGATATTTCATCGCCGCGCCGAAGATCGCGACATGGGTCGGGTGCGATTCCGCCCACCGTTCGAGCGCACTGAGACTTTTCCACCAGCTCATGCCGAAAGACTTCTCGACCGGCCTTCCGTCCTCACCAACAACCTGCATGTAACGATTGGCGAAACAGCCACATGACAGGCCCTCATCGCGCAGGAAATCCATGCCTGCGCGCAGCACCGGCTCGACGTCCTCAAGAT
>JAEXXW010000549.1 GCA_023405565.1 Pseudomonadota bacterium | reverse complement strand
ATGCGATCCAGCTGCAATTGCTCGGCGGCATCTGGATCATCCAGATCCTGCCGGCGCTGGTGTTCGGGCTCTACACGCGTTTCCTGAATGCCTGGGCGCTGCTGGCGGGCTGGCTGGTCGGCATCGTCTCCGGCACCGTCATGGCGGGCACGCTCGGCTTCAAGGCCACGGTCTATGCCATCCATCTGTTCGGCATCACCATCCCTGGCTTCGCCGCGGTCTATGCCTTGATCGCCAATATCGTGGTCGCGGTCATTGTCTCGCTGGTGCTCAACGCCCTGCACCTTGGCCACACGGATAGCGGCCTACGCGCGGATTATGCCTGAGCCTGGTCGGCCCTCTCCGGAGATCCGCAATTGCGATGTCACCGGCATCGTGTAACCTCGTGGCGCACGCTGGATGAGGGCCGATGCCGTCATGAACGAAAATTTCCCGATCGCCCCGCCGATTGTCGTGAAAGACGATCCCAAACCCCGCGAGCTGCGTCACCTCTCGGAGGCGCGGGCTTTTGTCGAGGAAGAATTGAAGATCGGCCGTCCGGAGCCGTGGCGGGAGATCCAGCATCGTCTGAAAACGGCTGCGACCGACGAGGACGCGATTGAGGCGATCGGTTCGCTGCGTGAATTGCTGGCCGACGAGATGATGCTTGTGACTGAGAACGCGCCGCTGGAGACGGACAAGGACGCATAATCGCGCTTGCGGCCAAACCATCGTCGGGCGCCTCACAGCGTCAGCTGCACCAGCACCATGTCGAGCCGCTTGCCGAATTTCTCGCCGACGCCCGGCATCCGGCCCGTTTCCTCAAAGCCCATATGCTCGTGCAGAGCCAGCGAGGCATAGTTCGTCGCATCGATGGCGCCGACCATCACCCGCTTGCCCATGCCGCGCGCCTCCGCGATCAGCGCCCGGAGCAGCATCTTGCCGACGCCGCGCCCCTGCGCCTCCTCGGTCACATAGACCGAATGCTCGACGGTATGGCGGAAGCCTTCGAAGGCCCGGAATTCGCCAAAGCTGCCATAGCCGATGACCCCGCTGCCACTGCTGTCGGCCACCAGCACCGGAAACCCCGCCGCCGTCCGGGCGGCCAGCCAGGCCCGGCGATTCTCGAGATCGGCCGGCGTTTCGATCCAGATCGCGGTCGAGTTCAGCACCGCGTCGTTGTAAATCTCAAGAATTGCGGGCAGATCGGCCTCCACGGCAGGCCGGATTGTCAGCATTGGCGGTTCCTCGAAAGCCCCTGATCGGCCCCGTTGTGCGGTGCCTATATCGTTCCTTGTAGCGCTTTTCCCGCAATGCTATCCCGCCGCACATGACAGCGGCAACCATCGATAACATTCGCAACTTTTCCATCGTCGCGCATATCGACCACGGGAAGTCCACCCTGGCCGACCGGCTGATCCAGCTGACCGGCGGCCTCGACGCGCGCGAGATGGCCGGCAAGGAGCAGGTGCTCGATTCGATGGATATCGAGCGCGAGCGTGGCATCACCATCAAGGCGCAGACCGTACGCCTGGCCTACAAGGCCAAGGATGGCAAGACCTACATTCTCAACCTGATCGACACGCCCGGCCATGTCGACTTTGCCTACGAGGTGAACCGCTCGCTCGCCGCCTGCGAAGGCTCGCTCTTGGTGGTCGATGCCTCGCAGGGCGTCGAGGCGCAGACGCTCGCCAACGTCTATCAGGCGATCGACAACAACCACGAGATCGTGCCGGTCCTGAACAAGGTCGATCTGCCCGCCGCCGAGCCGGAAAAGGTCAAGCAGCAGATCGAGGACGTGATCGGCATCGACGCCTCGGACGCGATTCCGATTTCCGCCAAGACCGGCATCGGCATTCCCGACGTGCTGGAAGCCATCGTCACCAAGCTGCCGGCACCGAAGGGCGACCGCAACGGAACGCTGAAGGCGCTGCTGGTCGATTCCTGGTACGACGTCTATCTCGGCGTCATCGTGCTGGTGCGCATCGTCGACGGCACGCTGAAGGAAGGCGACACCATCAAGATGATGGGCACCGGCGCCACCTATAGCGTCGATCGCGTCGGCGTGTTCACGCCCAAGAAAGTCGAAGTCGCCGAACTCGGACCAGGCGAGATCGGCTTCCTCACCGCCTCGATCAAGGAAGTGGCCGACACGCGCGTGGGTGACACCATCACCGATGCACGCAAGCCCGTGGCCGAGCCGCTGGCAGGCTTCAAGCCGGCGATCCCGGTCGTGTTCTGCGGCCTGTTCCCGGTCGATGCCGCGGCGTTCGAGGAATTGCGCGCGGCGATGGGCAAGCTGCGTCTGAACGACGCCAGCTTCTCGTTCGAAATGGAAACCTCGGCCGCGCTCGGCTTCGGCTTCCGCTGCGGATTCCTGGGCCTCCTGCATCTGGAAATCATTCAGGAGCGGCTGGAGCGCGAATTCAATCTCGACCTGATCGCGACCGCGCCGAGCGTGATCTACAAGATGACGCTGACCGACGGCTCGCAGATCGAGATTCACAATCCAGTCGACATGCCGGACGTGGTGAAGATCGAGGAGATTCAGGAGCCTTGGATCGAAGCCACGATCATGACGCCGGACGAATATCTCGGCTCGGTGCTCAAGCTGTGCCAGGACCGCCGCGGCATCCAGAAAGAGCTGACCTATGTCGGCAATCGCGCGATGGCGAAATACGATCTGCCGCTCAACGAAGTGGTGTTCGATTTCTACGACCGCCTGAAGTCGATCTCCAAGGGCTATGCCTCGTTCGACTATCACCTGACCGACTACAAGCCGTCCGATCTCGTGAAGATGCAGATCCTCGTCAACGCCGATCCGGTCGATGCGCTGGCGATGCTGGTGCACCGGACCCGCGCCGAAGGCCGCGGCCGCGCCATGGTGGAAAAGCTGAAGGAGCTGATCCCGCCGCACATGTTCCAGGTTCCGATCCAGGCTGCGATCGGCGGCAAGGTGATCGCGCGCGAAACCGTGCGCGCGCTACGCAAGGACGTGACCGCGAAGTGCTACGGCGGCGACGCCACGCGCAAACGCAAGCTTCTGGAGAAGCAGAAGGAAGGCAAGAAGAAGATGCGCCAATACGGGAAGGTCGACATCCCGCAGGAGGCGTTCATCGCTGCGTTGAAGGTGGATGTGTGAATACCTCTAACGACTAACTCGGCGGCGTTCCCGAGGCCGATTACGTGTGGGGCCGGGCGCGAACTTTGAATCAATTCCTTTTCGCGCCCAAGATGTATCCGGGAAAGCTTCTTCAAGCCTATCAACGCAGTCCCTCAATATCTCGGCGCACATGCCGAGCACCATATAAATGTAAGCGCGATCAAAATCATTTTCTATGCCAACCCCTCTACCATTTGGCTCAAGGCGATAGAATGATAGCGGAAGAACATGAGTGTATTGGGAAAGAAGATTCCAGAGCGTATAAAATTTCTCTTTTTCCCATCCGAGTTCTTCGACCTGCTCGTCGCGAGTAGAAATTGTCAGCGCTTCACCAGACAATAGCCGCTTCTGCAGATTTTGACTTAGCTGGCAAAACCAACGATTTCCTTTCAGCCGGTCTTTGATCTCCTCCGCTTGAGCTAAGAAGCCCGCAAGCTCATCCGATTCTATGACGCCGCTAAGTATTTTTATGCGTCGGCTACAATCGTTAAGATGCATAACATTGAAACGTGCAGACCATTCTTCAGGGTCAGCTGGCGCTTTAATTACGTAGCAAAATAGTAAGTGCCCTTCAATTATGGACCTGGCATGACCTGCGACTGCACAAAAATCCCAGAGCTCTGAATCTGAGCGCGTCCATCTCGATTTTGGAACCGCTCGTATGAAAGCCTTTGCGTGTCCGCATATCCGAGTAAAAATATGCGTCGCAAAACCAGTATGCGGCGCAGCCATTCTAACGCCG
>JAEXXW010000097.1 GCA_023405565.1 Pseudomonadota bacterium | reverse complement strand
GGGTATAATAGACCATCAGCCCGTTGAATTCGCGGAAAGACAACCAGCTCCCGCTGGTCATTTCCAGGATCTGCCGTTCCCCGCGCTCCAGTGCCGCGACCGGATCGAACTTGATCGGGAACGGCTCAGCCCAGTCACCGCGAATGTCGGCATAGCGCACATAGATCGTGCCTTCCGGCGTATCGGCATCGAGCTGCAGCGACGGATTGGGCATGCGCTTGCGGGTGCGCGGATCGAGCGTGTCGAGGAAACCGGTCTCCTTGAAGTTTCCCTTCTCGCCGAAGCGCCACGATATGGCCGTCACCGGATCGGCAAATGACAAGGTCACCGACCAACCGCCATTGTGGCGCATGAAATTGGCGAGCGGCGCATTGAGTTGCTCCGGCTCGCTCGGACGGTTTTGCAGCGGCGACGGCTGCACCGGCAGGGCCGCGACCTGCTGCGGAATGGTTTCGATTGCCCGCTTGGGATCGAGCGTACCATTCAACACGACATCACCAACGATCTCGTCGTAATAGGCCGGGCGCTGCGCATGCTTATACTTGCGTGCCAGCTCGGTAACGCTCGCCTGCGTGCGCTTGGCCACCTGCACCAGCGACAGGCCGGGCGTCTCCAGCTCTTTTACGAAATAGCGGGTGAAGACCGAGTTCGGATCCTTGTCCTCAGCCGAGGCATAGTCGAGCGCAGTCTGGTTTTCCGACGCCGAGTAGATCACGAAGGCCCCGTCCTCGCTCATGGCCGCAAGGCCACCGCCGCCGCGGACGCTGCGGGTGCCCGAACGCTCGAACGGATTATTGCGGCAGGCATCCAGCACCACGATCGTTGTCCGCACGCGCTTATTGCGGATACGCTCCATGATGCGGCGGGCGAGGAACGAATTCTCGTGGATCTTCTCCTCCTCGCCGTCGAGCGCCATCGGCACGTCGGTCGGCAGGAGGTAGTTCTCGCCTTTGATCTGGAAACCGTGGCCGGCAAAGAAGAAGAAGGCGGTATCCCCTTCCGAGAGCGCGCGCTCGAACGCGCTCAGGCTGTCGCTCATACCGCGGCGGCTCTGATTGGTGGCCGAGATCACCTGGAAGCCGAGTCCCTTGAGGGTCTTGGCCACGCGCTCGGCGTCGTTGCTGGCCTTCTGCAGCGGCGTCACGTTCTGATAGGCGTCGTTGCCGATCACCAGCGCCACGCGCTTCTGCGCCGCCGCGGGGGTGAGCCCGAGCGCGAGCAGCATTGCCGCCACAATCAACACCGGCCTGATCATGATGCGCCCCCCTTCAGAACGCCGCGAAGCCTAGAAATCCGGCGCCTGGAACAGGCATCCGGTCAGCGATAGTCGCATGAAAGGCGCAAGCGGTTCAATTTTGATGGCTGTCCGGATCGGATACTTGCCCGCCAGAATTGAGGCAATGCGGAATCGCCGTTATCAATTGTGTGACACCACGCCGTGAGAGCGCTGGGCAAGTGGAAACGCGGGAGCACAAGATATGACGAACCGGGACATCGGCATGAGCCAGGCGCGGATGGCGCCCAAGCGCAGGACTGCGGCGGCCTTTGCGGCCGGGCTTTTTGGCGCGATGCTGGCGATGGCCGAGGCGCCCGCGGAAGCGCAGGCGCAAAGCTGGCCGCAACGCCCGGTGCGGCTGGTCCTGCCCTTCGGCGCCGGCAGCGCGACCGACGTCGCCGCCCGCCTGATGACCGACAAGCTGCAGGCCAAATGGGGCCAGCCGGTCATCATCGAGAACAAGCCGGGCGCCGACGGCCTGCTCGCCATCAACACCTTCCTGCAGGCCAACGACGATCACGTCTTGCTCTATTCCTCCAGCGCCTCCTTCATGGCGCATCCCTATACGCTCGACAAAATGACCTACGATTTCGAGCGCGACATGACGCCGATCGCGCGGGTGACCGATACGGTCCTCTGCGTGAACGTGCCGGCCTCCTCGCCGATCCAGACTCTCGGCCAGTTCGTTGCCGCGACCCGCGCCGCGCCCGGCAAGATGAACGTCACCGGCGCCCCGGGCGTGCCCGACTTCACGCTCGATTACTTCATCAAGACGCAAGGGCTGCAGGCGACCAAAATCCCCTTCAAGAATATCGTTGAGGCGGCCACCGCCCTCGCCGGCAACCAGATCGACTTCCTTCTGACCTCGGTCGCGATCGTCCAGCCGCTGGTCAATGCCGGCAAGATCCGCATCCTGGCCGTGACCAGCCGCGAGCGGGCATCGTTTGCGCCGGATGTTCCGACCGTGCACGAGCTCGGCTTCGGCGGACTTGCGGTGGAAACCACGGCCGGGCTCTATGGCCCCAAGACCATGGCACGTGATTTGCGAGAACGCATTGCACGAGACGTGGCGGAGGTGGTGTCCGACAAAGCGGTGTCGGATCGCCTCCTGGCGACCGGACAGGTGGTGCGGACTGGAAGCCCCGACGAGCTTGCGAGCACGATCAAGGAGCAGTCGGACCTGACGGCCCGCATCGCCAAGACACTCGACCTGAAACCGAAGAACTAGGAGACCGACGGGAGAATGCAGCGCGGATTCAAATGGGCTTCGCTGCCGGACGACAAGCTGCTGAAACTGCGGCTCAAGGACTTGCATGTCCGTGTCGACGGCACGTGGCTCGAAGACTGTCTGCAGGATCTCTACGAAGAGCTGGAGGAGCGGGATTTGCGCATCCGGCCGCATGTCTGGCTGTCGGATGAATGGTTCAGCCCGGATACGACGCCGGGCATCGCTATCCCGTTCTATCTTGCGCATCCGCGCCTGATGCGGCTCGAGCGCAAGATGATCATCGATGTCGAAGGCGGCACGCGTATCGACTGTATGCGCATCCTGCGTCACGAAACAGGTCACGTGATCCAGAATGCGTTCAAGCTGCAACGCCGCCGCCGCTGGCAGGAATTGTTCGGCAATTCCTCGGCGCATTATCCGCGCTATTACCGCCCCAACCCGGCCAGCAAGAATTACGTGCAGCATCTGCGCCTCTGGTATGCGCAGAGCCATCCGGATGAAGACTTCGCAGAGACATTCGCCGTGTGGCTGAAACCACGCTCGGATTGGCGCAAGCGCTATGCCGGCTGGCCGGCCCTGCGCAAACTCGAATATGTCGACGAAGTCATGAACGAGATCGCCGGCCAGCGCTCGCAATTGCCGCGCGGCCCCGCTGTGCATCCACTCGGCAAGATCACGACGACGCTCGCCGATCATTACGAGAAGAAGCAGGCCTTCTACGCCGTCGATACGCCCCGTACCTATGATCGCGAATTGCTGCGCATCTTCTCCAGCGAGCAGAAGCATGTCGGCACATCGCCCACGGCCGCCGAATTCATCCGCCGCAATCGCTCCCATATTCGGCAGATGGTGGCCCGCTGGACCGGCGAATATCAGTTGACACTCGATACCGTTCTCGACGACATGATCGACCGTTGCCGGGAACTGAAATTGCGCGCTGTCGGTCCCGAACGGCAATTACGAACAGATTTCACCGTTTTGTTAACGGCGAAGACGGTCCACTCGCTATATAGTCCGTCCCGTCGACAGTGGTATGCCCTATGAAAAGAACGCGCGTTCTGGTCCTTTTGCATCCAGAGCAGGCGCCGCCGGATTCGATCAAAGGTTACAGCGAGCAGGAAATACTCGCCTTCAAGACCGGCTATGACGTCGTCAACACATTGCGAAAGGCTCGGCACGAAGTCCGCGTGCTGGGTGTACAATATGAATTACGCCCTATCCGTCAGGAAATCGAAAGCTTCAAGCCCGACATCGTCTTCAACCTTCTTGAAGAATTCCATGGCGAGCCGGCCTACGACCAGAATGTCGCCAGCTATCTCGAACTGATCCGTATCCCCTATACCGGCTGCAATCCACGCGGGCTGATCCTGTCGCGCGGCAAGGATCTGTCGAAAAAGCTTGTCCACTATCACCGCATTCCGACACCGGCCTTCGCTGTCTTTCCGATGAACCGGAAGATCAAGCGGCCGGACCGCCTGCCTTTTCCTCTGATTGTGAAGAGCCTCAGTGAAGATGCGTCGCTCGGCATTGCACAGAAATCGATTGTCGATAGCGACGACAAGCTGCAGGAACGCGTCACCTTCATTCATGAGAAGATCGGCACCGCGGCGATCGCCGAACAATATATCGACGGCCGCGAACTCTATGTCAGCGTGATCGGCAACGAGCGCATGCGCGTCTTACCGATCTGGGAACTGGAGTTCGGCGATATCGGCAACCGCATCGCCACAGCCAAGGTGAAGTTCGACGTCAAATATCAGGAAGAGCGCGGCATCCTGCAGGGCGCCGCCATCGACCTTCCGCCTGAGATCGAAAAGCGCATCTACAGTCTGACACGCCGCATCTGCCGCACGCTCGAGCTCGACGGCTATGCACGCATCGATTTCCGCCTTGCTGCCGACGGCACACCCTATTTTCTCGAAGCCAATCCCAATCCGGAAATCGCACGTCACGAAGTCTTCGCGGAAGCCGCCGAATATGGCGGCCTCAAATACTCGGAGATGCTGCGAAGGATCGTCCAGCTCGGACTGCAGCGCGGGCGGCGCATGCAGGGATAGTCGTCAAAACCTATCTAGCTCCGCCCCTCATCCTGAGGAGCGCACGAAGTGCGCGTCTCGAAGGATCCGGGCGGCCCTTCGATCTTGGGCTTGCCCAAGATCGACAAGATTGATGCGCAAGCCGGCTACAGCCGACTTGCGATGTTCGGGACGCCCCCTTTGGGTCTCCTCACCATGAGGCCGATCTTACTTGATCGCCGCGAACGCACCATCAAGGTCGGCGATCAGGTCGTCCACATCCTCGATCCCGACGGAGAGACGGATCAACCCATCCGTGATGCCCAGTTCCGCCCTCACCTCCGGCGGCACCGAGCCATGCGTCATGATACCGGGATGCTCGATCAGGCTCTCGATCGCGCCGAGGCTTTCAGCCAGCGCGAACAATTCGGTGCGCTCGAGAAACGCCTTTGCACCATCGAGATCAGTCTTCAGTTCTGCCGAGATCATGCCACCGAAGGCGCGCATCTGCGCCTTCGCCAGCGCATGCTGCGGATGGCTCGTGAGGCCCGGATAGATCACCCGGTTCACCTTCGGATGCGCTTCCAGCCATTCGGCGATCCTGAGTGCCGACGCCGATTGCCGCTCCATGCGCAATGACAAGGTCTTCACGCCGCGCAGCGCAAGGAAGGAATCGAACGGTCCCTGAATGCCGCCGATCGCGTTCTGAAGAAATTTGAGCTGATCGCGCAACGTCGCGTTGTCGCCCACGACAGCGAGCCCACCGACCATGTCGGAATGGCCGTTGAGATATTTCGTGGTCGAATGCACGGAAATATCGAAACCGTGTTCAATCGGTCGCTGGATATACGGGCTGGCAAAGGTGTTGTCGGCCACCGCAATCAGCTTGTGCTTGCGCGCAAGCTCGGCGATACGCGTGAGGTCGGCCAGCTTCAGCAGCGGATTGGTCGGTGTCTCGACCCAGATCATTTTCGTTTCCGGCCGGATCGCTTTCTCGATCGCAGCAAGGTCGCTCAGGTCAACAAAACTCGTGTCGAGGCCAGCCGACCGGTTGCGCACGCGCGTGAACAGCCGCCGTGTTCCGCCATAAATGTCGTCGGTCGCAACGATATGCGAGCCCTGATCGAGGCATTCCAGAATGGTCGAGATCGCCGCCAAGCCCGAGGCAAAGGCAAATCCGGCCGTCCCGCTTTCCAGGTCAGCCACGCAGCGCTCGAATGTCATGCGGGTCGGGTTCTGCGACCGCGCATATTCGTAGCCTTTGTGCACACCCGGGCTCTGCTGCACATAGGTCGACGTCGCATAGATCGGCATCATTACCGCGCCCGTTGTCGGATCGGGCGACTGGCCGGCATGGATGCAGCGGGTGGCAAAGCCGGGACGGTTGGGCTTGGTCATTTCCGAACCACCAATATGGCTGTCAGCGGCGTTAAGCCGAATGAGGAAAGATTCAGCAGGCAGTAATCACAAAACATTCGTCAGGTCACGCCATAGAATGAGATGCTGTATTTCGGTCCAGGACCGAAGTGTATATTTCAGCCATCGGTATCTCACCGCGCATTCCGCCCTATACGGCGGCACAGGACCACGACTCCCGATGTATCGAACGACACTCGGAACCCGGAGCTACACGTTCAACGACCTGAAGACGCTGCTGGCCAAGGCCACGCCCTTGCGCAGCGGCGACCAGCTCGCCGGCCTTGCTGCCGAAACGGGTGAAGAACGCGTCGCCGCGCAATATGCCCTTGCCGATCTGCCGCTCGATACTTTCCTGCGCCACGACATCGTTCCTTACGAGAGCGACGAAGTCACCCGCCTCATCGCCGACACGCATGATCGCGACGCCTTCGCCAAGGTATCACATCTCACCGTCGGCGGCTTTCGCGACTGGCTGTTGTCCGACAACGCCACGACCACAAACCTCTCCGCCCTTGCACCCGGCATCACGCCGGAAATGGCCGCTGCCGTCGCCAAGATCAGCCGGCTGCAAGACCTGATGATGATGGCGGCAAAATGCTCGGTCGTCACGCGCTTCCGCAATACCGTCGGTCTGCCGGGACATCTCTCCGTCCGTCTGCAGCCCAACCACCCGACCGACGATGCGCGCGGCATTGCTGCCAGCATCCTCGATGGTCTGCTGCTCGGCGCTGGCGATGCCGTGATCGGCATCAATCCGGCGACCGACAGCGTCGATCGCGCGCATACGCTCCTCTGCATGCTCGACGATATCCGGCAGAAGCTCGATATTCCGACGCAAAGCTGCGTGCTGGCGCATGTCACGACCACGCTCGAATTGATGCGCAAAGGCTCGCCCGTCGATCTCGTGTTTCAGTCCATCGCCGGCACGCAGGCCGCGAACAGGAGCTTCGGCATCGATCTCGCCTTGCTCACCGAAGCGCACGATGCCGCGCAATCGCTGAAGCGCGGCACGGTCGGCAGCAATGTCATGTATTTCGAAACCGGCCAAGGCAGCGCGCTGTCCGCCAATACCCA
>JAEXXW010000031.1 GCA_023405565.1 Pseudomonadota bacterium | reverse complement strand
GTACTCGGCTCCACCGAGGACGTGTGGACCGACATCTTCGCCGCCAACGGCCAGACCTATCGCGTGCCGCGGCTGCGCCTGTTCTCTGGCGCGACCGGCGCCGGCCAATGCGGCATGGCGCAATCGGCCATGGGCCCCTTCTATTGCCCGCCGGACCGCCGCATTTTCCTCGACACGGCTTTCTTCCGCGACATGGAGCAGAAGTTCCGGGCCTGTACAGGCAAACAATGCGAATTCGCGCAGGCTTATGTGATCGCGCACGAGGTCGGCCATCACGTACAGAACCTGCTCGGCATTCTGCCGCGTGCTCAACAGATGCAGCAGGCGGCCGGCAGCAAGGCGCAGGCGAATCAGATTCAGGTGCGGGTCGAATTGCAGGCCGATTGCCTCGGCGGCGTCTGGGCCAACCATGCGCAGCGGAAGGTCAATTATATCGAGCCGGGCGATATTGAGGGCGCCCTGTCGATCGCGGCAGCCATCGGTGACGATCGCCTGCAGCGGCAGGCAACCGGCCGCGTCGTGCCGGATTCGTTTACCCATGGCTCGTCTGAACAACGCCAGCGCTGGTTCAAGATCGGCTTCGAAAGCGGCAAGGTCTCCGCCTGCGACACGTTCAGGACGGCGAATCTGTAAATTCCTCCCTCCCCCGCAAGGGGAGGGAGAAGGACGCAAACATGCCCGGCATCGACGAAGCCCGCCATTTCATTCCGCTTAACATTGCAGTCCTGACCGTCTCGGACACGCGCGAGAAGGCTGATGACAAATCAGGCGCGACGCTGGCTGAACGGGTCGAAGGGGCCGGCCACAGGCTTGCGGCACGGGCTATCGTCACAGACGACATCGACAAAATTCGCGCTCAAGTGAAAGCATGGATCGCCGATACCGGCGTCGATGTTGTGATTACGACCGGCGGCACCGGCTTCACGGGCCGCGATGTCACGCCGGAGGCGTTGGAACCGCTGTTCGAAAAACGGATGGACGGCTTCGCCACAATGTTTCTGATGATCAGTCACACGAAAATCGGAACATCGGCAATCCAGACCCGTGCCACCGCAGGAGTTGCAGGCGCCACGTATATTTTTTGTGTACCCGGATCTCCCGGCGCTTGCAGGGATGCATGGGATGGCATCCTCGTGCATCAACTCGATTATCGCTATCGGCCGTGCAATTTCGTGGAGATCATGCCACGGCTTGATGAACATCTGCGTAGGGCAAAGGCCAAGGGCGCCAGCCTCTAATTTTACGATAAAAATATTCTATTCATGTTGCGCTGCCGTTCACGCAATTCACGGCGCGTGTCATTCACCATTGGGTGATTCTTTTGTTTATCGCTTGCCGGACATAACATCGCCGCAGCGGCAACCTACATTAGCGGCATAGGACAACCAATCGGCTGTTCGCAGCAAGAAGGATGTCTTCGATGTGTGACTATAGTCTGCACAACGTCGCTTCGAGGCCGGCAAAAGTCGGCGACAAGATCGTCACCACAACCTTCCCGCATTCGATCACCAACGGCTTTGCGGCCGTGGGCGAGCCGGATGTGGCTGTCTGCTTGCGCCCTGGAACGGAAATCGCGTTCGATCAGGACGTGAGTTATTCGCAAGGCTTCGGCTTAATACCGCCGCGGCTGGGCTACGCGACGATTCGTCATCGCGTTGCACGTTTTCGGCAAATCAATCTGAACCGGCCGAACACGCATCATGACGCGCTGGAATTCCCGAACGGAGAGGTCGTGCTGGTCACGATGCTCCGCGAGAGACTCCACGCGACCGTGCTGCAATTGCCGGCAGAGCCGGATCGCCCGGAGACCGAACATCCAGCCTCCGAAGCGGATCATCGCAACGACACGGCGGTGCCGAACAACGAGACGATCAACGTCAACGTCTGACCGGATCGTACGATAGAGCACGAGGGTGACGAACGGGCGTGGCTCCTCTTCACGAGGAGCCACCGAGTGGGGGTTTTTCTATTTTATAGTCAGCTCTTCTCGCATGAGCCTTTCGCCGGGACGAAGCATGATGCCGTTCGCACCGGCTACTCCCAGTTCAATGCTTTCCGCGATCCGGTGCGCGCGTTCGATGAAATGCTCGGCCGCCTTGGCGGGACACACATCGCGCGCCGTCTGCTCGAATAGCGCGAGCCAGCGATCGAAGTGCCGGCCATCGACTGGCAGCCGCAGATGTTTGCGCATCGGCTGGCCATGATAACGACCGGTCATAAGCGCGACCGACGACCAGAACGCAAACATCTGCTGCAGATGCGGCTCCCAATCTGAAATTTTCGCCGCAAAGACCGGCCCGATCAATCCGTCCTTCTGTACGCGATCGTAGAAACCGCGCACCAGACGTTCGATCATCGCCTCGTCGATACCCGTCTCCGCCTGGATCGCGGCGGTGATTTTCGCCCGGCGTTCGGCTGCAGCCTGCGCCGTGATGGGAAATTCAGAACTCATCATGCCAGCCCTTATCGATCGCGAGCTGGCGCACCGCCGTCAAAATCGAGCTGCCATGTTTCGCTCGCTTCCGGTTTGCCAAACTCGTCGTGTATCCATTCCTCGACAAGCCGGAAGCCCGCCTTGAGATAGATCATACGCGCGGCCGTAAGGACGCTGTGCGTCCATAATGTGATGCGGCTGTAGCCAGTCGTCCGCGCGAAGGCAATCGCCTCCTCGACCAGCCGGCGGCCGATGCCAAGGCCACGCGCACGCGGATCGACGATCAGCAAGCGGATGCGGGCCGTTTCGTCGTTATCGCGTACAAGAAATATCGAACCGACCGGCTCACCATCCATCTCCGCGATCCAGCATCGTTCACGCGCAGGATCGAAATTCTTCAGGAAGCCGGCCACGATCTCGGCTGTCAGCGCTTCGATCTGGCTGCTCCAGCCATATTCCGCCGCATAGACGGCACCATGCCGCGCGACCACCCAGCCCATGTCGCCCGGCCGATGCTCCCGCAGTGAGAATGCCGGCGTATCACTTGTGTTGTCGTGTCCGATCAGGCGCTCGATCGTGTCCATCGCCCCGACAACGCGGCTTTGCTCCGCCTCGTCGAGTTTGCCGAGCATTGTGCCCATCTCGCGTTGCGATAATTGATCGAGCTTGGCGCTCGCGAGGCGCCCCTTGGTCGTCAGCGACAACACGACCTGCCGGCCATCATCAATGCCACGGCGTTTCACCACCAGGCCTCGCTCGTCAAAAAGGCGGAGGATCCTGCTGAGATAGCCGTGATCAAGGCCAAGGGCGGCGACCAGCTCGGTCGCCGTACAAGCCTGCTTCTGCGCCAGTTCGTAGAGAACACGCGCCTGCGTCAGCGAATAGGGGCTGTCGAGAAGACCGTCCTGCAACAGGCCGATCTGACGGGTGTAGAAGCGCGAAAATCTGCGAACGGCGCTGACACGCTGCTCAAAGCTGGCATCCGGCATTACTGGCATGGCCTCACTCGATATGTGACACCGTCAACTAATTATTTGACGGAGTCAAGTATCGGCTAACCGCCGCTGATCCCGGCACGCAGCAACGCGATGTGCTTGTGCCCAATTTTCCGGATAAACTGGCCTTCGGGATCCTTGCTCGCCGCATCATGACCACCGAGCCGGTCATAGGTTGTCTTGGTGAGGAGGAGCCCGCGTTCAGGCCCGAACCCGCCACCAAACGACTGTCGGAGCAGATTCATCAACTGGGTGCCGAGCGACTGTCCGCTGAAGCCCTCGGGTTGAAAAACCGCGGCTTTCGGCGCCCGCGCTTCATCGGACGCCAGCATCCAGAACCGCTCGACTTCCGCGGTCCAGGCCGAATCAAGCACGCTGCCCGGCCGCAGAAACAAGAGCCACGGCCCCTTCGCCTCCGCAGCCGCCGTGCGAAGCCGCATGCCGAGCGAACCCGGCAGAGCCAGATACCGGCAGCCGGCGATATCGGCCACCTGCTCGGTACCGTCGCCGCTGCCTGAATCCGCGAGAATCACCTCCCGCACCACTCCCGCGACCACGCCGGGGATGAGGCACG
>JAEXXW010000027.1 GCA_023405565.1 Pseudomonadota bacterium | reverse complement strand
TTGTTGAAGGATGCCGGCTTTGAAGTGACGGCAGCGACCGATCTCGACAAGACCAGCATGAGCCGGGCGATCCGCTTCTTCACCAACCAGCTGGCCGGCAAATCCGACAACACTGTCTCTCTGATCTACTATGCCGGCCACGGCCTGCAGGTCGATGGCGAGAATTTCCTCATCCCTGTCGATGCTACCATCAACCGCGAAGCCGATGTGCCGCTGGAAGCCATGCGGCTCGACGATCTGATGTCGATGCTGGATTCGGTCCGCAGCAAGACGCGCATCGTCATCCTCGATGCCTGCCGTGACAATCCTTTCGCCGATATCGCCAAGAATGCGCCGCGCGGGCTCGCACTGGTGAATGCACCCGCCGGCACGCTGGTCGCCTATTCCACATCGCCCGGAGCGACAGCGGAGGATGGATCGGGGAGCAATTCGCCCTTCGCACAGGCGCTCATCAAATCGGCGAAGGAGCCGGGGCTGCCGATCGAATCGGCATTGAAGAATGTGCGCCTCGCCGTGCACGGTGCAACCGATGGCCGCCAGACTCCGTGGGAGGTGTCGGCGCTGACCGAGCCGTTCTCATTCTTTCCGGGCACGGAGCCGTTGAAGCAGGATGCGAACCGCGGCAAGAGCGCCGACACCTGGCGCAAGGACCTGCAAGCGATGTCGCCGCGCGAGGCTTTCGATGTCGCGATCCGCGAAGACGATGTCATCGTCTACGAACAATATCTCGCGCTCAATGGCAACGATCCGCTGGCCGTGCAGGTGCGATCGATCATCGATCGCCGACAGATGATGATCGCGTGGCTGGAAGCGGTGGCGATCGGCACCCCTACCGCTTTCGAAGCCTTCCTTGCGCGCTTCCCGGACAGCGATCTCACTCTCACCGCACAGCGGTTGCTCGAACGCGCCAAGGTGCGTTCGTCCTTCGCCCGCTCGATCTCGCCGGTCCTCGGCCTGACCGCCAATGCGCTCAACACACAGCCGGACGTGCGCACCATCGTGCGCGAGGTACGCGTGTCGTCACCGCCGGAGATTCGCACTGTCGTCCGTGAAGTGGTGAAGGAAGTGCGCGTGCCCTCGCCGCCCGAGATCCGCACCGTCGTGCGCGAAGTGGTGAAAGAGGTGAAGGTGCCGCATGAGGTGGTGAAGGTCGTGCACGTCCCCGGCCCCGCGCGCCCATGCAATTGCGGCGGCCCGCGTCCGGGCTATCCGCCGCGGGCAGAGGGCGGCCCGCCGATTATCGGAGGCGGCGGACGACCGCCGCGCGTTCCGGGCGGAATGAGTCCGCGTCCGCCACGACATTATCCCGGCAACACCGGAGGTGGCGGCGTCGGATTCAGATTCTGAGATGCATTCCACGGATCGCTTCCGCAGGTTCGATCCCCGCATGTGTATCCGAAAACCGCTTCGCACTTTTCGGCATCATGCTCTAGGTTGCGCCTTCGGGAGCGATGGTGGGAATGGCGAAAACATCAAAGACATCGAAAGCGCCGAAAACCGGATCGCTCCAGACAATTGCAGCGAAGAAGCCGCGCCGCACGCAGGCGGAGCGCCGGCAGGAAACAACCGACAAAATCCTCCGCGCCGCCATCGATCTTCTGGTCAAGCGCGGCTATTCGGGTTTCAGCACCATTGCGGTTGCGGCCCATGCCAAGGTATCGCGCGGCGCGCGCGAGAACTATTTCAAGACAAAATACGACCTGATCGAAGCGGCATGGGAGGCGGCCCTGCGCCGCGCCGAATTACGCTCGCGCCAGAAAGCGGGCGAAATGTCCGCTTCGTCCGATCCGCTTGGCGATTTTCTCGCTAGCTCCCGCTCTTTCTTCCTGAGCGACGATTACATCGCCCTGCTCGAACTCGCGATGGCGGCGCGGACCGACAAGAAGATCGAGCACATCATGCATGTGCTGTTCAAGGAGAACCGCAAGCGGCATGACCATGTCTGGCTCGACGCTTTCGTGCGCACGGGCTATCGCCGACAGAACGCCGAAAAACTCATCGACCTCGCAAACTGCGTCTTCCGTGGTGCCGCCCTGCTGTCCGCATGGGGGCTGCCGGCCGCGCTTTATCGCGACGTGATTGAAAGTCTGCACGCCCTTGCACCGGGCGTGCTTGGCAAACTCTCGCGCCGCCGTTCCTCGACAGTCAGAAAAGCAGTTCCACAACGCAGGAAAGCCGCTACTTCTTCATTCGCTCCAGCACGGGGTCCCTCACGTCCCTGACCGTATCGATGATGACGTTGCGCGGCTCATTCCCCACCTTCTCGACGCGCCGGATATAAATATTCTGCACGACATCGCGCGTCTCCTGATCGATGGAAATCGGACCGCGCGGACTTTCCCAGACCATGCCCTTTGCAGCCGCGATCAGCGAATCGCCGTCGGCCTTGCCGCCGGTCTTTTTCAGCGTCTCGTAGATGAGGTGCATGCCGTCATAGCCGCCGACCGATATGAAATCGGGATTGCGGCCGAAACTCGCCACATAATCCTTCACGAAAGCAGCATTGCTGCCCGTGTCATGCGCGTGATCGTAATTCCAGGCTGTGACAATGCCGAGCGATGCATCACCCATGCTTTTCAGGGCCGCTTCCGCCGTCACCTCGCCAGTGCCGAGCACCTTCACAGTCCCCGGATCAAGGCCGCGTTCAGCCAGTGCTTTCGCAAACGCGGCCGGCTGCGCACCCGCCGGCAGAAACAGGAACAGCGCTTCCGGATTCACATCCTTGGCGCGTTGCACGAAAGCCGAGAAATCCGGATTGGCGACCGGAAAGCGCACCGAACCGACGATCTCGCCACCGCCATTCTTGAAAGCGCGCTGAAAGCCCTGCTCGGCATCGTGTCCAGGGCCGAAATCGGACACCATCGTATAGGCTTTCTTCACGCCGTTTTTCGCGGCCCAATGCCCGAGCGACTCGGACGCCTGCGGCAGCGTGACCGAGGTGCGCGTCGCATAAGGCGACTTGGTCGTGATGATCGAGGTGCCGGCATTCATGATGACCATGAATTTCTTCGCTGTGGCAGAGACATCAGCGGCGGCCAGCGCATTCGGCGTCAGCACGAACCCGGCAAGGATATCAACGCCGTCGCGGACGATCATTTCCTGCGCAAGACGCTTCGCGATATCCGGTGCGACGCCGCCGGTATCCTTGCGGATGAACTCGATCTTCTTGCCGGCGACCGCCGCGCCATGCCGCTGCACATAGAGCTTGATACCGTTGTCCATCTGCACGGCCGTATCGGCGAATTGCCCGGAATACGGCATGATGAGACCGATCTTGATCGTATCCTGCGCCTGCGCGGCCGCTGCCCACAACGAAGCGCCGAACATTGCGACGACGAATGTCTTTCGCATGGACGTCTCCCGTGACTGTCTCTTCCCTGAAGCACCGCCCGCAGGCAGCGATTTTCTTTGATTGACAAAAACAAGCTATCCAGCTTGTTTATTCTGCGTCTGCGGGCATGGAAAATCAACACGCACCGGTCGCGCCATGCGCCCGCCGAAACAAAAGAAAATGGGAGGCGCCATATGCGACGCAGCACAACCAGGATCCTGACGACGCATGTCGGCAGTCTGCCTGGCCGCGGCGAAAGCGCAGCGGCCGGCCAGGCGCTGGCCGCTGATGATATCCGCGCGATTATCGCAGCGCAGAAAGATTGCGGTCTCGATATCGTCAATGAGGGCGAGTTCACCAAGGGCGGCGACTGGCTCAGCTATATCGATGGACGGCTGAGCGGATTTGAAGCCGCAGAGACTTCAGGCCCACCACTGATCGCGCAGGGTCGCGACCGCGAGACGTTCGCCGAATTCTACAAATACGCCGCCGAACGCGGCACGCTTTTCTACGTCACGCAGAAGGCGCCCGCCGTGCGACGCAAGACCTGGGTGTGTACCGGACCGATCGTCTATGCTGGCCAGGCGACGCTGCAGAAGGAACTCGATCTCTATCGCCAGTCCATCACCGGCGACGACCGGGACTATTTCCTGACCACCACGGCGCCAGCCAGCCTCGAACCGTACCACACCAACGCCTATTACAAGACGACGGAAGAATTCGTCTTCGCACTCGCCGAGGCGATGCGGACGGAATACGAGATGATCGCCAAGGCCGGCTTCATCGTGCAGGTCGACGATGCCTGGCTCGCCGCCCTGTGGGATCGCATTGGCATGACAATGGGACTCGATGCATTTGTCAAATATTGCTCTATTCGTGTCGCCGCACTGAACCACGCGCTGCGCAATATCCCGGAAGATCGTATCCGCTATCATTTGTGCTGGGGAAGCTGGCACGGCCCACACGCCTTCGATCTTCCGTTGAGCGACATTGTCGATGTGCTGTTGCGTGTGAAGGCGCAGGGCTACCTGATCGAGGGCGCCAATGCACGCCACGAGCATGAATATCGTGTCTGGGAAAACGTCCAACTGCCGAAAGGCAGGATCCTCATTCCCGGTATCGTCGCGCATGCGACCGACACGATCGAACACCCGGAGCTCGTCAGCGAACGCATCCAGCGATACGCCCGCCTCGTCGGCAAGGAACATGTCATTGCCGGCACCGATTGCGGCTTTGGCGAGCGTACACATGCGCAGATCGCCTGGGCCAAGTTGCGCTCACTGGTCGAAGGCGCGGCATTGGCCACGGAGGCGCTGAAGTTTCACTGACCGTGTGCACCTGCCTCGGCCACCTGCTTCCAGGTCGACTGATCGATCAGATCGGCGGCAAGCTTGTGAAGCAGACGCAGCAACTCCGAACGTTCCGCCCCGGTCAAGGAAGCCGTGGTGGCTTCATCATGCTCTCGGCTCATCGAAGCCGTGCGCTCAAGCAGGCGCCGTCCCTTGGCAGTGATGAACAGTGCCACGCTGCGACCGTCGCCGGATGAACTGCGTTTCAGGACGTGTCCCGATTTCGTCAGGCTGTCGAGCAGCTTGGTCATGTTGGGGCGGCGCACCACCAGGGTATCGGCGAGTGCGCCCGGCCGCACGCCGGGATTAGCCGCGATGACAATCAATGTTGACAGGACACCCGGCGAAACTTCGCGTCCGATTTCATCATCGTAATAACGTTGAAACACACGGACCTGCACGACCCGCAGCATGAAGCCGGCCATGGATGTCACGTCCGATAGATCGAGTGGCCCCGCCCGGTCGCGCGTCAGGGGCTTGCTGTAGGGCCCCTGCCCATCTTTCGCGCCGCGCCTGGCCGGTGTCTTCGGCCTGGCGCTTGGCGCGGTTTGCGGCGCGGCTTTGCGGCTCATCTGCATTCCCCGGAAAGCAATCAAAATTTGATCCGGCGTCGAAAGGCATGCCCCACGCGATGCCTGCTTGGCGGGACAATCGATATATTTTATAACTAAATTCCGAAAAACAAAAAAACGGCGCTGCGGCAGTTTCAAACGGCACGACAGCGACCGCAAAACAACATCAAGGGGAGGATAGGATGCAACTTCGCTTGTTCCAGATTCTGTCGGCCGCGACCCTGATCGGGATCGGCTCGGCTCAAGCACAATATTCCGACGACAAGATCAAGATCGGCGTGCTGACCGACATGTCCGGCATCTATTCTGAAAACGCCGGCAAGGGCTCGGTTGAGGCCGCGCGGCTGGCAATCGAGGAATTCGGCGGCAAGGTCAATGGCAAGCCGATCGAGCTCGTCATCGGCGACCATCAGAACAAAGCCGATATCGGCGTTTCGCTCGCCAACAAGTGGTTCGATGTCGAGCAGGTCGACGCCGTGGCCGATCTCGTGAATTCGTCGGTCGCACTCGCGGTGCAGGACATCGCGAAACGCAAGGAAAAGATCACGCTGATCAGCGGCGGCGGCACATTCGAACTGACCGGCAAAGCCTGTTCGCCCACCGGCGCGCACTGGACCTATGATACCTGGTCGCTCGGCAAAGGCATCGCCGAGGCGCTGCCGCAACTCGGCAAGAAGTGGTTCTTCATCACCGCTGATTATGCCTTCGGCCATGCGCTGGAGCGCGGCATCACCAATTTCATCACCAAGGCCGGCGGCGAAGTGGTCGGATCCGTGAAGCACCCCTTCAACAATCCCGACTTCTCCTCCTACATCCTGCAGGCCCAGGCCGCCAAACCCGACGTGATCGCATTCGCCAACGCCGGCGACGACCTGAACAACGCGATCAAGCAGTCCAACGAATTCGGGATCGGCAAAAGCAATATCAAGATGGCGACGATGAGCCTCGACGTCGACAACATCCACGGACTTGGCCTGCAATCGGCGCAAGGCTCGATGTATGTCGTCGGCTTCTACTCCGATCTTGATGATGACACCCGCGCCTTTGCCAAGCGCTATCGCGATCGTGTAGGCCGCGCACCGGGCTTCATCCCCGCCGGCGTCTATTCCGCCGTCCGGCATTACCTGAAGGCGATCGAAGCGTCCGGCACCGACGACGCGAAGAAGGTCATCGCCAAGATGCGCGACATGCCCGTCAATGACGGCTTCGCAAAAGGCGGAAAGCTGCGCGAGGACGGCCGCATGGTGCACGACATGTTCCTCGTTCAGGTCAAGACACCGGGCGAATCCAAAGGCGCCTGGGATTACCTGAAGCTCGTCAAAACCATTCCCGGCGACGTGGCGTTCCGGCCGATGGTGCCCGAAGAATGCACCTATCTGAAGAAGTAAGAATCCTTCCGGGACTTCCCCCGGCCATCAGCCGGGGGATTTTTTTGGACCGCACCAGGTCGCCGCAGCAATGTCATCCAATATCCTGCTCAGCCAGCTCACACTCGGCCTGATCAACGGTTCGTTCTATGCATTGCTGAGCATGGGCGTTGCCGTCGTCTTCGGCCTGCTCAACGTCATCAATGTCGCGCAAGGCTCCTTCTACATGGTGGGAGCCTTCATTGCGTGGATGCTGTTGCAGTCGCTCGGGATCAACTATTGGTGGGCGCTCATCATTGCGCCGGCCGCGGTCGCTTTGCTGGCATTGGCGATCGAACGCGGATTACTGCGCTGGGTCTACCAGCTCGACCACCTGTATGGCCTGCTGCTCACCTTCGGGCTGATGCTGGTGATCGACGGCATGTTCAATCACTATTTCGGCGGCGCTGGCCGCCGCTATTCCATCCCGCCCGCATTGACCGGGATATTCGATCTCGGCTTTATGTATTTGCCGATCTATCGCGCCTGGATCGTCGTGGCATCGATCGCGTTATGCATCGCCACCTGGTTCGTCATCGAAAGGACCAAGCTCGGATCCTATTTGCGCGCAACAACCGAAAATCCTTTGCTGGCCCGCGCGCTCGGTCTCAACGTCCCGCTGCTGCTGACGGGCACATTCATTGCCGGCTCGGCCCTTGCGGGATTGGCCGGCGTCATGGCCGCGCCGATCTATCAGATCAGCCCGCATATGGGCAGCGGATTGATCATCGTCGTCTTCGCTGTGGTGGTGATCGGCGGCATGGGCTCCATTGCCGGCTCTGCAATTGTCGGGCTTTCGCTGGGCGTGCTCGAAGGCCTGGCCAAGGTCTTCTATCCGCAGATTTCGAACCTGGTCGTGTTCCTTGTCATGATCGCGGTTCTGCTGGTGAAGCCCGCTGGAATTTTCGGGCGCGAAACCGGGCCGGGTGGCCACACCCTCGCCTTCGGCACTGGTGCGCTGCTGAATGGCTGGTGGGCAAAGCTTCTTCCCGCCCTCGGTCTTCTCGCCCTTCTGGTGGCGCCATTCTTCTTCTATCCGGTTTTCCTGATGAAGCTCTGGTGCTTCGCCTTGTTCGCCTGCGCCTTCAACCTGCTGATCGGCTATGGCGGCCTTCTGTCATTCGGCCACGCCGCGTTCTTTGGCAGCGCCGCCTATGTCGCCGCGCATACGGCAAAAGTCTGGGGACTGACACCCGAACTTGCGATCCTGGCATCGGTCGCGTGCGGTGCCGTGCTGGGCTTGCTGTTCGGCCTTATCGCGATCCGCCGTCAGGGCATCTATTTCGCGATGATCACACTGGCGCTGTCGCAGATCATCTTCTTTCTCGCCCTGCAATTCCCGTTCACCGGCGGCGAGGATGGAATCCAGTCGGTGCCGCGTGGCTATCTGTTCGGGCTGATCGACCTCAGCGGCAATATGGCGATGTATTACTTCGTCGCCGCGATTTTTGTCGGTGGCTATCTCCTGATCTATCGCATCTCGAACTCGCCATTTGGCTCCGTTCTGCAGGCCATCCGTGAAAATCCGGCCCGCGCCGTATCGCTCGGCTACAAGATCGATCACTACAAACTACTGGCCTTCGTGCTGTCGGCGGCCTTGTCGGCCCTTGCCGGTGGCACCAAAGCGATTGCGCTGCAGCTTGCAACGCTGACCGACGTGCAATGGCAGATGTCCGGCGAAGTCGTTCTGATGACGCTGCTGGGAGGAATGGGCACGCTGTTCGGGCCGGTCGTCGGCGCCGTGCTCGTGGTAACGCTGCATGATTATCTGGCGACGGCGAATGTCCCCGTCCCGGTCGTCGTCGGGACCATCTTCGTGGTCTGCATTCTGTTGTTCCGCAAAGGCATTGTCGGCGAGATCCTCTCGCTCAGGAGCCCGATACGCGGCAAACCCTAATTCTTAGAGCTTTTCCGGCTCCGAACGGAATCAAGGCCGGCGCTCTGATTTTTAGTTTTAACGCGTTTTCTTCACGCGAACCGGTACCCACTTCGCTCGAAAACGCTTTTAATTCTTCGGCCCGATCCCGCCGACCTCGTCCATCAGGGGATCGGACGGCCTGACGCCGGCGGCGCGGTTGATGAACACCGTCACCACCCACAGCACAATGCCGATGGCCAGCAGGATACCAGCAATCCTGTATTGCGCCGGATCGCGCCCGGTCCACGGCCCGGCAAGAAACGCGCAACTCAACGCGCCGAACACAGCCACGATCGTTGGCGTTTTGAAATGTTTGTGCGCAACCCGGTCCTTGCGCAGCACGAGCACCGCGATATTGACCACGGTGAACACGCAGAGCAGCAGCAGCGCCGTCGTGCCGCCAAGGGCTGGAATCTCACCGACAAACGTGATGAGTGCGAAGGCCAGCAATGTTGTGAAACCAATGGCAATGTAAGGCGAATGCCTCCTTGCATGCACCTTGCCGAACACGGGCGGCAGCACATGCTCCCGGCTCATGCCATAGACAAGGCGGCTTGCCATCAGCATGTTGATCAGCGCCGAATTGGCGACGGCAAACATGGTGATGAAACCAAAGATCCAGACCGGAAAATTCGGCGCACCGGCCTGCACCACCTTCAACAATGGCGTTTCGCCGCTGCCAAGCTCGGCCGGCGGCACGAGCGTGATCGCCGAGATCGACACGAGAACATAGATCGCCCCGGTGATGAACAACCCGGCCAGCAGGATTTTCGGGAAGATGCGCGTCGGGTCCTTTGTCTCTTCCGCCATGTTGACGGAATCCTCAAAGCCCACCATCGCAAAGAAGGCCAGTGTTGTGGCCGCAATCACCGGCCAGACGAAGCTCGCATCCGGCGATGTGCGGAATTCGAATGCACGCGAGACATCGCCTTGCCCGGTGCCGATCGCCCACAAGCCGATGAAGATGATGATCAGAAGGCCCGATAGTTCGACACAGGTCAAAACCACATTCGCCTTCACGCTCTCGCCGACGCCACGGAAATTGACGACCGCAACCAAAGCCATGAAGGCGAGCGCCGCCAGCGTGATGCCGATCGTGCCGGCCAGATTGAGCCCGAACGCCTGCGAGAAATTCGCGGCGAAGGCCCGCGACGCCGTCGCTGACGACGTGATACCCGAACACATCACCGCGAAGGCGACGATGAAGGTGAAGAAGTGAATGCCGAAAGCGCGGTGCGTATACAGCGCTGCCCCTGCCGCACGCGGGTATTTCGTCACCAGCTCGAGATAGGAAAACGCCGTCATCAGCGCGACGACGAAAGCCACCAGAAACGGCAGCCACACGACACCGCCGACTTGCTTGGCCACCTGGCCGGTCAGCGCATAGATGCCCGTACCAAGGATATCGCCAACGATGAACAGCAGCAGCAGCCATGGCCCCATCACCCGCTTCAATTCCGGCTGCTCTGTTGCGGCGGCCTGGCGCATTGGGGCATCGGCGACGACTGTCATGCGAAAACGTCCTTTCGCGGATTGGGCCGGCACGCCAAAGCTTAGCGTGTGCCATTCCGGAAACAACGCATTTCAACAAATTTGTTCCCTTGAATGACGTGATGTCGACAATAGATCGCAGATTTCATTGCCCTCCAGGGAAAGCACCCATGCCCATCTCGATGTATCAGGCTTCCGTCCCCGTCTTTGTGCGCGGCCTGACCACCATGTCCCTTGTGCTGCGCAAAGGTGAAGCTCATGCTAGGGAAACCGGCACCGATCCGGTGTCTTTGGTGGAGGCCCGCCTCGCGCCTGACATGCTGACGCTCGCCGGCCAGGTTCAGCGCGCCAGCGACACATCGAAGCTGGCGATCGAGCGGATCACCGGCACGCCGGCGCCGAAGATGGAAGACAACGAAAAGACTTTTTCGGATCTATACGCGCGGATCGAAAAGACGATCGCTTACATCGACGGCTTCAGGGAACCCCAGTTTGAAAATCTCGAAAACAAAACCATCGAGCTGAAGCTGCGGGATTTTACGCCGACTTTCAGCGGCAGCGCCTATCTCTTCACCTTCGCACTGCCGAACTTCTTCTTTCACGTCACGACTGCCTACGACATCCTGCGGCACAACGGTGTGACGCTCAGCAAGATGGATTACCTGCGGCTGAAGGACAATTAAGCAGTCGACAATTAAGCAGTCAATGCCGAGGAAGAGGGCGGAAGATACAAACTCCGCCCTCTCTTCCCGTTACCAGTAATAGCCGACCGGACGGCGCCAGCCATAGGCATAGGCCGGCGCAAAACGCGGTCCCCACCAATTACCATAATAACGCGGCGTATTGTAATAGGTCGCGTAATACGGCCGGTAATAGCCGCCGTAATAAGCCGGACGATTGCCGTAATAGGCCGCCGGCTGATAATAACCGCCGCCGTAATACGGGTTGCCATAGCCTCCATAGCCATAGCCATAGCCGTAACCGCCATAACCATAGCTGCCGTAAGCTGTGCTGGCGAAAGCAGCGCCGGCAATCGCACCAGCCGCAAGTCCCGCACCGGCCCAGCAACCATAGCAACGGGCCTGCGCGCTGTTCGGCGCAGCGACGGTTGCGGTCACAATGCTGGCTGCGGCGGTCACGACCATCAAAGCTTTGCGCATGATGATGTCCTCCTACGCATGATCACTTGAAATGCAAAAAGCAGAAAAAAGCACTCGGAACGTTTGCTCCGACGGCAGGTTAGCACCAGTCAAAGCACCGGACCGTTACCAGGCATCACGCTTTGCTGAATATGCATAACAAAAAGCATCCCAACGGCGCATTCATTTGAAATGCATCGTTGGCGCATTGGAGAAAATTTTACAAATATCCCCGGCGATTGCGAAACCAATCGCGCAGCCGTCACGCCTTATCAATCGCCGGCGCTCTTGCTCCGCATGTCTTCGAGACGCGCCGCGATGATCATCACCAGCACGATGAAGAACACGAGCAGCAGCCCGACGACAAGCTGCACTGCGCTGAAATTCGGCGCATCCTTTGCCACGAACCATCCGGCAATGATGCCGGACGGGATAAAAATCAAACGAACCAGCCAGCCGACCACGACACCCTCTCCTCGCTGCCACCTTCAGTTTACATGATTTGCTCCGGCTCCGCGCGTCCCGCCCTGAGCGAAATCAAACGGACCGTTAAATCGTCACGAAAATTTGCACGTGCTCCTTATGGAGGCCCTCACGTCCTAACTCCCGGTTGAAGGAACGATCAATTTTCTGCGGCGTTGTGGGGAGGTCCGTCTCAAACCCGCGAGGATGCCATGAAGCGCATCGCCTTATCTGCCGCTGTCGCGTCGCTGGCCATGATCGGCGCCGCGCAGGCCCAAACGATTGCCATAGCAACAACGCCCGTCAATATTCGATCCGGTCCCGGTCCGGAAAATCCGATTATCGGAAGCATCGGCACCCGCCGGCAGGCGATGGTGATTGGTTGTATTGAAGGCAGCCTGTGGTGTCAGGTGAATTTCCGTGGCCTGCAGGGCTGGGCGTATTCGCAATACATGACCCTCCGCCCGGTCACTCGCGAGGTCGTGGTGACGACATCCACGCCTTTCACACCCAGCATGGTGCCGGTCGTGACCTATCAGGCGCCTACTTACTATCAGGCTCCGTCCTACAGGTCCGCAATGGCCGCCGCCATTGACGTGGATGCGCGCGGTGCCTTCGCCATGGCGCCTGCGGCCATAACCCCGCCGCCGGCGGTCGGCACTTATGTAACCACGAATCCGCTTGCGTCAGTCTCGCTGGACAATGCCGTCGTGGTCGGCGTCGGCATGCCGCTCACGGTTCAGTTGCAACCTGTGCCCGACTACAGATTTCAGTATGTCTACGTG
>JAEXXW010000019.1 GCA_023405565.1 Pseudomonadota bacterium | reverse complement strand
GGTCACGCTTGATATTGACGACCTGCGCCCAGTGATACGGTAACGGACCGGCAATAAAACCTGTCGGAGCGTCGGACACCATCGTGAAGTAGATTTTCCAGTTCTTGTAGCGAACCGCCGACGGATCCTTGCCCGAATAATAGAAGAAGGTATCGCGTGCCGAATTTTCCGAACGACCGGTGAGGTATTCGGTCTGGTCAACACCATCGAGCTTGGTCTTGACGATGCCGGGATACTGGCCGGCCATGATGCGCTTGTTCAGCGCATCGCCCTTGTCGCCGCCGGCGATGTTGACTAGCGTGGGCACCCAGTCGAGCGACGCGAAGATGTCATTCTTGATCGTGCCTGGCTTGATGACGCCCGGCCAGCGGACAAGCGCCGGCGCGCGCATGCCACCTTCCCACGTGCTCAGCTTGCCGCCCTTGAAGGGTGTGACGCCGCCATCGGGGAAGGTCACGGTCTCGGCACCTTTGTCGGTGGTTAACACGACGATCGTGTTGTTGAGCTGGCCCATATCCTCGAGCTTCTTCAGCACGACGCCGATGTTGTCGTCGAGCTGCTTCATGCCGGCCTCGTTGAGGCCCCAGTCCTTGCCGCCGGGCTCGCCAATCATGGCCTGGTATTTGTCGCTCAGCACAGTCGTGATGTGCATCCGCGCCGGGTTGTACCAGACGAAGAACGGCTTACTGGTCTTCTTCGGATCGTTGCGGTCGAGGAAATCGACGACCCTGGCCGAGATTTCCTCGTCAACGCCCTTCGACCGTTCCAGCGTCAGCGGACCCTGGTCGATGCACGACTGAGATGCGCTCGAGCCATCGGACTTGCACCACAGGACATTGCGCGGAGGCGTCAGGCAGACGGTCGTATTCGGATCGACAGCACCGGGCACGTCCGGGATACCGGGGATCGGCGTGTTTCGACACGGTGGCGCGACGGTTTGCTGGGTTGGACTCTTGTTGATGTCCGGGAAGCTCACGCCCTGCATCGCATCGAGGTGATACAGGTAGCCCCAGTATTCCTGGAAGCCGTGCGCGGTCGGCAGCGCGTCGGTGTGATCGCCGAGATGATTCTTGCCGAATTCGCCGGTGTTATAGCCGAGATCGAGCAGGAATTTCGCGATCGCCGGTGTGCCGGGCCGCAGATAGGAGGGGCTGCCGGGGAGTTGCGGCGGGATCATCCCGGTACGCAGTGGATGCATGCCGGTGAAGAAGGCGTTGCGGCCGGCGGTGCAGCTCTGCTCGGCATAATAGTGCATGAACAACGCGCCCTCGTTGCCGATGCGATCGATATTCGGCGTCTCGCCCACCATCAGGCCGCGATGATAAATGCTCGGCTGCATCAAGCCGATGTCATCACCCATGATGAAGAGGATGTTGGGCTTTTGCTGCGGTTGGGGCGCTTGCGCCTGTGCATCGTTCCAACCGGGCAGCGCCAGCGAGACCAAGGCCGCCGCTCCGATCAACGCCGCACTTGATCGCGCACACCAATCCTTTCTCGTGTGATAGAAAATGTCAGAGACTTTGGGCGACTTTCGAGGAAACAAGCAGCTACGCATTTCGTATTCCTCCGTGTCTGGTTTGGTCAGTTAAATTCGTTTGACGCGCCAAAACCCGACGTGGCTCGTTGTGCCTGTCGTTATCCAAATGCGAGCGGCGCTGTTACAGCGCCGCTCGCCTTGGTGTCTGTTACCGCGATATATGGTTTTGCATTTTCCTTGCATTTTCCTCTCGAATTCCTCTTTGCCTATTGACCCGGCCGGTTCTTGCTCACTTCCTCGATCTTCCTCTTCACCGCTTCCAGATTGAACGAAGCGGGGTCCTGCATAGGCGGATAATCGATTGCCGTCTGCGCCAACTCTCCAACGAACTGCTGAACCATCACAAAGCGCCAGAATTCGCGGGCGAAGAAGTCGTTGGTATAGCCAGGGGCACTGGCGTTCCACGATTCGCCACGCAGATTCGGCGTGCGTTCGAACGGATCCTGGCGAAGATTGATCAGTGTGGGCATGTCCGTGGTGACCTTTTCGCCCGGCCAGCCCCAGGGCTGTTGAAAGAACACGAACTTGAAGTGGTCGAGACGCACGGCACCCAAATTCGCTCCGCCGAAATAGAACAATTCGCGGCGCTTGGACGGGCCCTTACCGGTGAGAAGGTCCATCTGGTTGTAGCCATCGAGGTGGTTCTTGTAGCTGCGGTCGCCCAGCGTCACGCCTTTCAGCAATTGATCGGTGATGTTGGGATTACCCGCCGCGGCCATGAGCGTGGGGAACCAGTCGAGGCCGGAGAAGATTCCGTTCTCGACACTGCCCGGCCTGATGACGCCCGGCCAACGGATGAGACACGGAACGCGGAAGCCGCCTTCGCCGACGGTGCCTTTCGTATTCTTGAATGGCGTCATGCCGCCATCCGGCCAGGTAAACACCTCGGCGCCGTTATCGGTCGTGAAGATGACGATGGTGTTGTTGGTCTCGCCGATATCGTCGAGATGCTTCAGCAATGCGCCGACACTGTCATCGAGTTGCGCCATGCCGGCTTCCTCGAGGCCGTAATTGGTGTCGCTGTTCTGCATCGCGCTGTACTTCTTCGACAGGAAGGTCCAGACGTGCATGCGCGTGGTGTTGTGCCAAAGAAAGAACGGCTTGCCTTCTTTCTTGGCCTTGTCCATGAAAGCGCTGGACTCCTTGACCAGCACCTCGTCGAACGTCGTCATGTCGTATTTGGCCTTGAGGAACGGCAGGTCGTGCATGTTCTGCACGTTCGACATGTCAGGGAACGGCGGCAACGGGCCTTCATCGATGATACGCTGCTTGCCGATCCGCCCCCAGCGCGGCATCTCGGTCGGATCGTCCTTGTCGGTCGCATAGCTGCGGACCAGACTGCGCGGGCCGTATCTGTTGTAGAAGTCCTGGTTGATGGGGAACGAATACCAGTACGGGTCGGACATGGCATCGAGGTGGTACAGATACCCGAAGAATTCATCGAATCCGTGCAAGGTCGGGAGAAACTTGTTCAGATCACCGAGGTGATTCTTGCCGAACTGCCCGGTCGCATAGCCCTGCGCCTTCAGCGCGGTCGCAAGCGTCACCGCCTGTGCGGGGATGCCGACATCGGCGCCAGCTTGGCCGACGGTAGTCAGCCCTGTGCGGATCGGTAACTGGCCGGTGATGAAGTTCGCCCGGCCCGCTGTACAGCTTGCCTCGGCATAATAGTCGGTGAACCGGATTCCTTCAGACGCGAGCTTGTCGAGGCTCGGTGTCTTTCCGGACATGATGCCCTGATGATAGGCACCGATGTTGAACCAGCCGACATCATCACCCATGATCACGACGATATTGGGCCGTTGCGCGGGCTGTTGCGCGTGTGCTGTGCCGACAACAGCCGCTGGTGATAATGTCATTGCGGCGGCAAACATGGTGCCGCCCAAGATCAAATTTCTTCGGTTCTCGTTCTCGTTGGATCTTAGTTTCGTTAAGGCCTTTTGCAGAATACCTTCAAACGGACTGCCAATCATGACGTTCCTCCATCTGACGTATGCCTTACTGAAATAAGCTGATCTACGAGCGCCTGTCCTCCCGAAGCACGCACCTGAATCCAACGTGACTCGTCGACGTATCGATCGGCTCTGCATGACGCGCAGCAGGACGATAGCGTCGGCAATAATTTGGCGCGCAGAGATGTGATCCACCCTTTAAGACTTTGCGCGGGATTTTAACGTCCGGCTGACATGGATCGTAGCTGGCCTCTTCGCGTGCGCCGCGCGGATTGTCCGGAACGCAGCACGCCTTCGGCGCATCGGCTTCGTGCTTCTCCGAATACCAATCGGATGTCCATTCCCAGACATTGCCGATCATGTCGTGAAGGCCATAACCATTCGGCGGGAAGGATTTCACCGGAGACGTGCGCGAGAAGCCATCGGTGTTCAGGTTCTCGTGCGGGAAATTGCCTTGCCAGGTATTGGCCATGTGCTGGCCGCCGGGCGTGAGCTCGTCGCCCCATGCGAATTCGGCACCATCCAATCCACCGCGCGCGGCGAATTCCCACTCGGCCTCTGTCGGCAGATCCTTGCCAGCCCAGCGCGCATAGGCCAGCGCATCGGCATACGCGACATGCACCACGGGATGGTTGTCGAGACCGTTGATATTGCTTTTCGGTCCGTAGGGGTGACGCCAGTCCGCGCCCTTGAGCAAGGTCCACCATTGCGACCAGTCACGCAGATTGACAGCGTGAGACGGCGGCGAGAAGACAAGCGAACCGGCATAGAGCATGTGAGGCAGCGCGCCCGGATAATCCTTCGCATCGGGCACGATCTCGGCCACGGTCACGTGGCCGGTCGCTCGGACAAAATCCCTGAATTGCCGGTTGGTCACCGGCGCGACGTCGATCCAGAAGCGGCTCACATTGACACGATGAACCGGCGCCTCTTCCGGATAGTGGCGATCGGAACCCATGCGAAACGTGCCGCCTTCGATGCGGCACATGCCTGAGATGTGCTCGGACGTGCGAAGCTCGGTGAGCGTCATGGCCGGAGATCCGTGAGACGAGCGCAGTCTACCAGTGCCCGCGTCTGAGAAAGGACACTTCTGCGAAGCTAATGATCACGATCTTTGGAAATATTTCTTCGGCCGGGAAGAATTTTCTAAAGCTGTCGCTTTGTTGCGCTGCAAAATCGCGCGGGTCGAAGCTCACCCCCCAGCAAGTCGCAGCCCCCCGATCAAGCGCAGAGCAACAAAAAAGCCCGGTGCGAGCACCGGGCTTTCTGCAAATAACGTGAACCGAGCGACGACGATCAGGCCGCTTCATCCTCAACGGATTCGCTGTCATCAGCGTCCGCATCGGCATCGGCCGCAGCGCCTTCCGCCGGCTTCGGTCCGCGACGCGGACCTTTCGACAGCGCGCCTTCGATTTCCTTCACCGCTTCGGTCTCGGTGATGTGTTGCACGGCCGAGATTTCACGCGACAGGCGATCGAGCGCCGCCTCATAGAGCTGGCGTTCGGAATAGGATTGCTCCGGCTGCTGCTCCGAACGGTACAGATCGCGCACCACCTCCGCGATGGCGACGATGTCGCCGGAATTGATCTTCGCCTCGTATTCCTGCGCACGGCGCGACCACATGGTACGCTTGATACGAGCACGGCCCTTCAAGGTTTCCAGCGCACGCTTGACCACCGCCGGCTCGGACAATTTGCGCATGCCAACCGAGGCGATCTTCGCCGTCGGGACGCGCAGGGTCATCTTGTCCTTCACGAAATTGATGACGAACAGCTCAAGCTTGGCGCCAGCCACTTCCTGCTCTTCGATCGCCATGATCTGGCCCACACCATGAGCCGGATAAACAACGAATTCAGTGGTCTTGAAGCCCTGACGTTGGGTGGTGGCCTTCTTATTAACAGTCATTCCGGAGGTCGCTCCTTCACCGGCCGGTTTCGGCCGGCTGGTTGCCTTAGCCACGGGAGCCCCACGGCCAACATGCCGCGAAGCCTGTGAAGTCCGCCGCGTTGGGGCGGAGGCTTTCTTCGCCCTGCGCTTGTTGTCGCTGGACGATTTCTTGCTCTTTGAACGCGATTTATCGGCCACGGTCGTGCGCGTGAAAATCACGCTCCTTCTATGACGGCTTCCTCCGGAACGGACCCGAATGTCACTCTCCCCAAAAAGGGGGGTCGGTTATGGCGTTCCAATGACAATCATATAACACATTTTCCGTAAAAATCAATGTGTTAACGCGCCGCGAAGCGACGTCGCAGCGTTATTGACGGCCAAAATCAGGCAGAAAGATTAAGAAGGTGAGGCCGGAAAGCCTTCAATTGCCGGTGCCGGGCTCGGGAGAAAAATACTGCTCTTTCCCCTCCACGCCTTCCCACTCCTTGTAGTCGGCAGGCGGCTCCTTCTTGGCGGTAATATTCGGCCAGACCTTCGCGTATTCCGCGTTCAGCGCGAGCCACTTTTCGAGCCCCGGATCGGTATCGGGCTTGATGGCCTCGACTGGGCATTCAGGCTCGCAGACGCCGCAATCGATGCACTCATCCGGATGAATGACGAGCATATTCTCGCCCTCGTAGAAGCAATCGACGGGGCACACCTCCACGCAGTCCATGAACTTGCAGCGGATGCAATTGTCGTTGACAACGTAAGTCATTCTAACTCCAGACTAGCGCGTAGCCTTTGGTCCCTAGCTTAAGGGTTACCGCCGCGCAAGATACTGCATTTGCGGACCATCAAGCTTTAAAATCCGGCCGCTTCAGTCTGACAAGATCGCGCCTCTCACGTTTGTTCGGACGCCGGGCCGATGGTTCGGCTTCTAGCGCCACCTCGTCCCGGACGGGTGCAACAACGCTCAGGTTTTCGTAGAGAACCGCGGCATCGGTCGCAGACCCGCGACGCTCCGAAAAGCATAACACTTTCAGTACCTTGACAGGGTCGAAAGCAATCGTGACCACGTCGCCCGCACGGACCACGCGGCTGGCCGCATCGATCCGCGCACCATTCACCCGAATCAAACCGCCCTCGACAAGCCCTGCAGCGGCTGTGCGCGTCCGCACCACGCGCGCATGCCAGAGCCATTTGTCGATCCGCTGCCGGTCCAATCGTCAGCGACGCTCCTTGGAATCCGCCTCGAGCTGCGCCTTGAGCGCAGCAAGCTTTGCGAAGGGTGAGTTAGGATCCGGCTCCTTTTCGCGCCGGTCGGACCGCGGGCGAGCATCCTGGCGCGAACCGCCCGGTTTGCCGTGACGCTGACCTTCATGGCGCTGACCTTCATGGCGCTGGCCTTCGTGCCGGCCACCTTCGGGACGACCATGACGCGGGTGCCGGTCCTTGCGCGGCGGCCGCGGACCGCGCTGATGCTGGTCGGCCCGACGTTCCTGATGCCGTGTCTCGGTTGTCGTCGCATCACCCGCAGCCTGCGGCGCTGCGCCTTCGGCAGATGTGCTGGAAGCCTGGCCCTCGGTCTGCCGTGGTGCACCGCCGCGGTTATCGCGACGTTGCGGCCGTCCATGATGCTGACGGCGCTCGCGCTGTTCGAACCGGCCCGGACGCCAGACCTCGATCAGTTCCGGCTCGGCGGGCGCCGCGTCGGACACCGCCGCCGAAGTCTCTGCGGTCGCTTCCGCATTCAGCGCCACCTCGGCACTCTCAGACGGTGTTGCCGCAGGTTCAGACGACGCAGTGTCCGCTGTGTCCGCCGCCTCTGCAACCACCGCCTCAACCGCCACGGTTTCCACAGGCACATCCTGCGCCCCTGCCGCTTCATCCGCAGCCGGCTCACTGACAGGAGCCTCTTCAGTGGCAGCGGCTTCCGCGACCGGCATCTCGACTGCGTCCAGCGTTTCGTTATTCAGCACGCTTTCCGCAGCGGCTTCGGACGACGGCTGAGCTTCGTCGGTCGGAGCAAGCTCCGACACAACCACAGGCTCAGTTGCAGCCACTGTCTCGACCGGCTTCGGCCGCCGCTCCATGCGATAGCCAAGCGACCGCAGGATGGATGCAAAATCTTCCCCGGATGAGCCGACGAGCGACGTCATGTTCACCGTCACGGTGAAGCCGGTGCCATCCAGCGCCCCCGGCGGCTTGATACCGGGAGAATTGTTGCGCCATGCCAGCGCCGGACGAATGAGATCGGCCAGCCGCTCAAGAATATCGACACGGACCGCACGCTCGCCGGCCACGCGATAGCCAGCCACGCGATACAGATTCTTCTGAATATCCTTGTTAGCCGGGATCGACGTGCGGCCGCTGGCCGCAAGCTGCTGCACGTCGTCGACACCACGCATATCGCCGTTGTCGAACTTGATCGCGTAAAGCAGCGTCGCCAGCGTGCGCGGAGCGGGCTTCAGCAATTGCGGAATGTAAATATGATAGGCGCCGAAGCGGACACTGTATTTCCGCAAGGTCGCACGCGACGGCTGATCAAGCCCCTTCACATCCTCCGCGACCTTCTGTCGCTCGAGAACACCGAGATCTTCGATCAGCCGATAGGCGATGCCGCGCGCAATACCGGTGACATCCTCCGCGCTGGCCAATGCCGTCAGCGGCCCAAGCAGCTTGTCGATATGCGCCTTGACCCACAGATCGAGCCGCGCCTGTACCTGTTCACGCGGCGTACCGGTCAATTGCTCATCCGCAAGAATGCGAACGCGTGGATGCAGCACCTCTTCGCCCGCGACCAGCTTGGCAACGGCATCGCCCGTCCAGCGGACGGTGCCGTCGGAGGTCAGAACGAATTGCTCGTCTGGGGCCTGCGACAAACGGCTGGCCCGGATGTCGATTTCGCCAGCCAGCGCCTTCTGTGCGGCCGCATGCAGTGCCTTGGCCTCAGAACCGCCAGCCGACGGATCGGCAGCAAAACGGAAGCCTTCGAGACGCCCGACCAAATGGCCTTCGACCGTGACGTCGCCAGTTTTTGAAATTTCACTATCCAATGTTGTGTTCTCGCGAAGTCGCCGCATTAACACGCTGGTGCGGCGATCGACAAAGCGGGCCGTAAGGCGTTCGTGCAAAGCATCCGACAATTTGTCCTCAACGGCGCGCGTAACGCCTTGCCAGTGATCGGGATCGGCAAGCCAATCCAGTCGGTTGGCAACAAACGTCCAGGTTCGTACATGCGCAATCCGTGTGGAGAGAGAGTCGATATCGCCTTCGGTATGATCCGCCTGTGCCACCTGGCGAGCGAACCAGTCGTCAGGGATTTTACCCTCTCTCATCAAAAATCCATAGAGGGTCGTGACAAGTTCGGCATGATTGGCCGGTGCGATCTTCCGGTAATCCGGAACCTGACACGCGTCCCACAGCCGCTCGACCGCGATGCGCGTCTTTGCCAGAGAACGGATGCTCTCATCACGCGCAGCATGTTCAAGCACGAGGATGTCCTCGGCGAGCGGTGCGCGTGTCAACCCGGCCTCGGTGGGCACTTCCGACAATGAGGCCTGCAGCGCGCCAATCGATGCAAAATCGAGATCGGAATTGCGCCACTGCAACAGTTTCAGCGGCTCGAAGGCGTGACTTTCCAATTGCTGCACCAATTCATCGTCGAACGGAGCACAACGGCCAGTCGTGCCGAAGGTGCCATCACGCGTCGCGCGGCCCGCACGGCCCGCGATCTGAGCAAGCTCGGCCGGATTGAGATTGCGAAACTGATAGCCGTCGAATTTGCGGTCGGACGCAAAGGCGACGTGATCCACATCGAGATTGAGACCCATCCCGATAGCATCCGTCGCAATGAGGTAATCCACATCCCCCGACTGATAGAGCGCGACCTGCGCATTCCGCGTTCGTGGCGATAGCGCACCCAGCACCACTGCGGCTCCGCCCCGTTGACGCCTGATCAGCTCTGCGATGGCGTATACTTCGTCCGCGGAGAACGCGACGATCGCGGTCCGGCTCGGCAGCCGGGTCATCTTGCGGTCGCCCGCGAAGGTGAGCTGCGACAATCGCGGCCGCGAAATGATGTTGGCGCCCGGCAGAAGCTTCTCGACCATCGGCCGCACCGTCGCAGCGCCGAGGATCAGCGTCTCCTCGCGGCCGCGGCGATTGAGGATGCGGTCAGTGAACACATGTCCACGCTCGAAATCGGCCGCGATCTGGATTTCATCGATGGCGATGAAGGCCGGATCGATATCGCGCGGCATCGCCTCGACGGTCGAGACCCAGAAGCGCGGATTGGCTGGCTTGATCTTTTCCTCGCCGGTGATCAGCGCGACGGAGTCAGTTCCGATCCGTGCCGCCACCTTGTTGTAGACCTCGCGCGCCAGCAGCCGCAGCGGCAGCCCGATGATACCGGACGAATGCGCCAGCATCCGCTCGATCGCCAGATGGGTTTTCCCCGTATTGGTCGGCCCGAGGACGGCGGTGACGCCGGCACCACGCATGCGGGTGTCGCTTCGAGGGCTGGGCGAAAAGGAAATGGGCATCAGCGATCCGAAAACCGAAGCATGAGGAAGGGGCGAATGCGTCTTTCAGGAGATGCTTCCGGTTGCGATCACATCCACCAATGGCCCGGTCTGTATCACAACGCAACACCTCAGCGCTTTTCCCGGTCGGCCGCGGCAGCGCCCAGAACGAGTCTCGAACGAATCGCGGCCGAATCGCGGACTCGAACGGCGTTCGCCTTCGTTCACGCGATATATAGCACGAAATTCAGAAACTCCCCCACATAGGGTGTTTTTCGACACCTTCCGAACTCTCGGAAGGCGGCACGGTCCTGAACGCGCGCGAGTCGGGATCATTCAAAAGAGTCAAGCATCGGCCAAGCGACAGGGATGTGGAGAAGAATGGGGATAATACAAGATCGCTATTGCGTTTTGAGGCTCGCACGGCGGGGCTGCGGCACGACGTTGAAGGCCGTTGCCTCCATCACGCCCAGTCCGAGCGGCGTCGGGACCTGCACCCGGATCGGCACCATCACGCGCGTGCCCGCAATCGGCACGAGCCACGTTTCCATGTCGCGCTGATCGACCAGATACTTGATCGCCGTCCGGGTCGGGACATGCCCGGCCAGTGGCGCAAAGTAGATCGCGCAAACCAGGGCCGGGCCTTCATAACCAGGCACTTTCACCTGCTCCATGCGCTTGTAGGCGAGCGTCAGATCATAACGCATGCGGCCATCAAAGATTGGTGTGTGCTGGCGGCAAACCTCCGGTTTCATCAGCTCACCATTGCCGGCCACACGGAGCAACGACCCGGTCATAGGATCGAACACGTTGCGCCGATGCGCCTCTGTCACCGGAACGCGGTCCGGCGGCTCCGGCCAGGGCGGGACGATCGAAACCTCCTTGACGGCGCCGCCATCGAGCGTCAGGCGCAGATCCTCGCCTTTTTTGCCACTTCTGATCGATATAGCGTATTTGGCCGGAACGAACTGGTCGTTCTTGATGGCACCACGGGAGAAACCGTTCCCCCGCCCCGAACTGAAAATGCGGGCCACACCGGATGTCGCCCCGCTGGCCTCAGCGGAAAAACGGTCCTCGCCAACATCGACAGCCCAGGCCCCCTCGCCAAGCTTGATTCCGCCCAGGGTAACGGCATAGCGGGCATCGAGTTTGGCCTGGGCATGCGCAAAATCAGCTCCCGCAAGCCCCAAAAGAGCTCCCGCAAGCAGGATCAGGTTGATATTCTTCCGTCGAAACGACACCCGGTACCCTCATCGGCCGGCGCGGAGTAGTGGTCGGCAGGGCCCCACCGGAACCATACGATTCGCGACCAATACGCCGATTGTGTGGTCCGCGCCTTGACGCCCCGGCCCGGCCTCTTTATACGTCCGCGGCCTAGCAGACATACCATCATGGCCTTTGCGCCTTTTGGCGCGGCCCCGAACTATTAGGATTTGACCATGTCGCGAACCTGCGACCTGACCGGCAAATCGGCACAGACCGGTCACAAGGTGAGCCATTCGAACCGCAAAACCAAGCGGCGGTTCCTGCCGAATCTCGTCAACGTGACGCTGACCTCTGACGCGCTCAATCGCTCGGTGCGCTTCCGTATTTCGGCCAATGCGCTGAAGACGGTCGACCATCGCGGCGGCTTGGATGCGTTCTTGGCAAAGGCGAAGGACGCCGAGCTGTCGCCGAAGGCGCTTGAGCTGAAACGCGCGCTGGAAAAGAAGCTCGCCGCCGCGAGCTGACGTTCGGCTTCAATTGCGATTTACCGATCGCCCGCGAAAGCGGGCGATCGCTTTTTTATGCCTGCATGTCAGCTTTCGTAGCGCTCTAAGACGTTTTAGCGATCCAGCAACGTGAATTGCAGCAGGATCGTCCGTTGAAGCATCGAGAAATTGTCGTCCGAAATGAGCGTCAGTACGGTTTCGCCCTTCGGCGTGCGATGGACGCTGAGACCTTCCATATTGTCGATCTCGTAACCCATATCAGCCGAAATCAGCTTCGATCCTTCCAGCACCGCGCCCGGCACGATATCGGACAACGCGACACTGCGGATGCGCATCGCAACACCACGACGCCACGAAAAGGATCGCTCCAGGATCAGCAATTCGGAGTTCAGCCCAACCGCGCAATCGACGATATCGAACTCGTCGCTTTGCTTGACGGCAAACAGGCCCGGCTTTGGTCCGCCGATCAGAAAGCCGCGAATATTATTGGCCTCATCAAGGCCGCGTTCCGAGATAGCGATCAGCGCACCGGCGAGCGGCGAGCCCTTCGGCATCACCTGCAGGCATTCGAGACCACGATTGCTCGGCAATTTAGCCATTTCCGGCGGCGTCGGAACAAGTGTCGCCCGTGCCAGCAATCCACGCTTGGCATAGTCAAACTTCAGGATGCGATGGACGCGTTCCAGCGCGACATAGGCAAAGCCACCATCCTCGGCGAGCGCCTCGGTATCGTACCAGCCGCGCGCGGTGATCGGCCGCCCGTCGCTGTAGAGCATCGGCGCAATTTCACCGTCGGCGACGCCAGCAGGAGTTTCGCCCTGATAAGTGATGCGCCCGCGAACCCAGAAGCCGCGATCGGTGACCGCGAGAAAATTGCTGCCATTGGCGGCGAGGCGGATCGACGACAAACCGCCGAACTGCTTGTGCGGTGACGCCAGCACGAGACCGCCGCGAAAGATCAACGAGCCGAATTGCTTCTTCGCCGGTTCGCGGGGATCGAAGGCGTCAATGCGCCTCGTCTGAATGTCGATTTTCGCGGACGCATCGGCTTCCGCCGCACCCGCAGCATTTTGTGCCTGAGCGAAGAACGCCCCCACGGACAACAAAAAAAGCGCTGCCACCAGCAGCGCCCAGCCTTTCTGACGTTGCGTCACGAATGCAGCCTGCGTGGCGTTGCTCGCCGCGGGACGATAGGCTCGCCGTGGCCTTCCTCGAACAATTCGGCAAGCTTCTCGGTCATGGCACCGCCAAGCTCCTCGGCATCGACGATCGTGACTGCACGGCGATAATAGCGCGTCACGTCGTGACCGATGCCGATGGCGATCAATTCAATCGGCGAACGAGTCTCGATTTCCTCGATGATCCAGCGCAGGTGCCGTTCGAGATAATTGCCCGAATTGACCGACAATGTTGAATCGTCGACCGGCGCACCGTCCGAAATCATCATCAGGATACGGCGCTGCTCGGGCCGCGCCAGCAAGCGGCGATAGGCCCAGTTCAGCGCTTCACCGTCGATATTCTCCTTCAACAGGCCCTCGCGCATCATCAGGCCAAGATTCTTGCGCGCGCGCCGCCATGGCGCATCGGCCGACTTGTAGATGATGTGGCGCAGGTCGTTCAGGCGACCGGGATTTGGCGGTTTGCCGGCGGCGAGCCACGCCTCGCGCGATTGCCCGCCTTTCCAGGCCCGCGTCGTGAAACCGAGAATCTCGACCTTGACGCCGCAACGCTCCAGTGTACGCGCGAGAATATCGGCACAGGTCGCGGCAACCGTGATCGGCCGGCCGCGCATCGAACCGGAATTATCCAGGAGCAAGGTCACGACGGTATCGCGGAAATTCGTGTCCTTCTCACGTTTGAACGAGAGCGGATGCATCGGATCGATGATGATGCGCGATAAACGTGCCGGATCGAGGATGCCCTCTTCAAGATCGAATTCCCAGGCCCGGTTTTGCTGCGCCATCAGGCGACGCTGGAGCCGGTTGGCGAGACGGGCGACCACGCCCTGCAGATGCGACAATTGCTTGTCGAGATAGCTGCGCAGGCGATCCAGTTCCTCCGGCTCGCACAGATCTTCCGCTGCAATCTCCTCGTCGAATTTGGTGACAAAGGCACCGTATTCCGGCCCGCGATACTCGTTGTGGCCGCCGCGCGGCCGCCACGGTTCGGACGGCGTTTCGGAATCGCCCATGTCGGCGTCGTCGCTCATGTCCGAGCTTGGCGCATCCATGGCTTCTGCCTGCGCATCCTCAGCGTCCTCGGAGGATGCTTCCGCCTCCTCGACAGACATGCGTTGCATGTCTTCGGACTCCGACGACTCGCCCTGCTCGCCGTCCTCATTCTGGCTGCGATCGTCCTCGCTCTGCTCGGACTCCTCGTCATCCTCCTCTGAATCGCGATTGCGATCCTCGCCCATGTCGAGCGAGTCGAGCAGATCGTGAATGGCATCGCCAAAGCGCGCCTGATCGTCGATCAGGTATTCGAGCCGATCGAGCCCTTTACCGGCCCTGTCCTCGATGATCGGCCGCCACAGATCGACAAGCTTTTTCGCAGCGGGCGGCGGCGTCTGACCGGTCAGGCGCTCGCGCACCATCATGGCAACGGCCTCCTCGATCGGCGCATCGGCCCGATCGGTGATGTCATCGAACTTGCCGCGGTGGAATTTGTCATCGAGCATCGCCGTCAGATTCTTGGCAATGCCCGCCATGCGTCGCGAACCGATCGCCTCCACCCGCGCCTGCTCGACGGCATCGAAAACGGCCCGCGCCTGCTGGCCGCCCGGGATCAGTTTGCGATGAATATTGGGATCGTGGCACGCGAGCTTCAACGCGATGGCGTCGGCATGGCCGCGCACGATGGCAGCCTCCCCGCGTGTCAGCTTGCGCGCCGGCTCCGGCAAACGCACTTTGCCGCCGACAAGCCCCGGCCGCTCAGCCGCGAACGCGACTTCGATCTCGGGCTTCTTGGCGATCGCGCGCAAACATCCCGTCACCGCCCGTTTGAACGGTTCGGCGGGCGATTCTTTCGGAGACGGCTTCGCTTTGTAGTTCGAGGACATTGTTTCAGCTTCAGTCGTTCCGGGTGACCGAGCGGAGCGAGCAAGGCCCGGAACCCATAGCCACTACTCGCTTGATCACGCGGGTCCCCGCCTTCGCGGGGACGACTGCTACGTTACGTCAACGCCACATTCAGCGAGGATTCCGGCAATTCCTGCCCGAAGCTGCGCTGATAGAATTCAGCCACGATCGGCCGCTCGAGTTCGTCGCATTTGTTGACGAAGGTCACGCGGAAGGCAAAGCCGACATCGCCGAAGATGTCGGCATTTTCCGCCCAGGTAATCACCGTGCGCGGGCTCATGACCGTCGACAGATCACCATTCATGAAGGCATTGCGGGTCAGGTCGGCAATCCGCACCATCTTGCTGACGATATCGCGGCCTTCCTCGTTGCGGTAATGCTTGGCCTTGGCCAGCACGATCTCGACTTCCTTGTCGTGCGGCAGATAATTCAGCGTCGTCACGATCGACCAGCGATCCATCTGACCCTGGTTGATCTGCTGCGTGCCGTGATAAAGGCCGGTGGTGTCGCCGAGACCGACCGTGTTGGCGGTGGCGAACAGCCGGAAGGCCGGATGCGGGCGGATCACCTTGTTCTGGTCGAGCAATGTCAGACGGCCGGATTGCTCCAGAACACGCTGAATCACGAACATCACGTCGGGACGGCCGGCGTCATATTCGTCGAAGCACATGGCGATGTTGTTCTGCAGCGCCCATGGCAGGATGCCGTCGCGGAATTCGGTGACCTGAAGGCCGTCGCGAATGACGATCGCGTCCTTGCCGACCAGATCCACGCGGCTGATATGGCTGTCGAGGTTGACGCGCACGCACGGCCAGTTCAGGCGCGCCGCGACCTGTTCAATATGGGTCGATTTGCCGGTGCCATGATAGCCGGTGACCATCACGCGGCGATTGCGGGCAAAACCGGCAAGGATGGCCAGCGTGGTCGGACGATCGAACAGATAATCCGGATCGAGATCGGGAACATGCGGATCGGGCTCGGAATAGGCCGGCACTTCCAGATCGGAATCGATACCGAAGACCTGCCGCACCGACACCTTCATGTCGGGCAGGCCGCCAGGACCCTGGACAATCTCTTCACTTGCAGTAGCCATTGTTTCTCCGTGGCGCCGGCCAGAACCAGGCGCGCATGACGCTATCAGGTTGGCAAATCGATTATCGCCGCCAACTTAGCAGAAAGGCGAAGCCGGGCGAAACCCGCTTCGCGTTTCTGAACGCGAATGGTTCCCGATAAGATAGGGATTTCAAGGGCTTCCTGAAAGGCTGGGCTGGTTTGCCGTGCCGGCAAAGCAACGAAAATAACGTCCCGTCAGCAAAAACCGACCGATTTGAGATAATTATAGGCTTGGATGATCTCGATCAGCCGGTCTTCGGTCGAGCGGTCACCGCCGTTGCTGTCGGGATGGTGCCGCTTCACGAGCTCATGAAATTTGGCCTTAATCTCCACCCGCGAGGCACTGACCTCAAGGCCCATCGTGTTGAAAGCCTTGCGCTCGGCATTGCGGATGGTGCGGCCTTCCTCGATCTTGGCCTTCGCGCGCGCCGAGGCGCGGCCTTCGCCGCCCAGTTCGCGGTACATGGCAAATGGATCGATCCCGTTTTCGGCGTAGAAGCGCCCCGGATCGTCCTGCTTGTTGCCCGTTCCCATCTTCCAGGTCGGCCGGTGGCCGGTCAGGGCGTCCTTCTGGTACTTGCGAACGTCGTCGTCGCTCATGCCCTGGAAGAAATTGTAGGACTGGTTGTACTCCCGGACGTGATCGAGGCAGTAATGCCAATAATCCTTCTCGCGACCGCGACCCTTCGGCGCGCGATGCGTTCCTTCCTTCTTGCAGCCAGCCCATTCGCAGGCCTGCTCAGCCTTGCGCGGACGACGATCCTCGCCGGGCTTGACCCGGATACGGTCAAAGAATGGTGAATCAAACTTCATTGCTGTGAGTATGCTGACTTTACGCGCCAACCTTCAAGACTTGACATTTCGCGGATCAATACCGTTCTGACAACCTTGATGCGCCGGATCGATTTTCTTAAAGCACGGAGCCCTAAAGCGGCCGTGCGTTGCAGAGTCAAGCAGCCATGCAGACCAAAGATGTCATCACGAAGAAATTGACGGAAGCTTTCGCACCGGAAAGCCTTCGTGTGGAAGACGAGTCACACCTGCATGCTGGTCATGCCGGGCACAGGCCGGGCGGGGAAACGCATTACCGCGTCTATATTGTGTCGGAGGCCTTCCGCGGCAAGTCACGTATCGAGCGGCACCGCTCGATCAACGCCGCGCTGGCCGCGGAACTGGCGGACGGCGTACACGCACTGGCGATTCATGCCGCCGCCCCCGGCGAAGGGCAATAAGCGCGTTGTTTGAATCACACGCGCTCCTTAGGTTTGATGAAAGGGTTGCCCGTTTTGGGGCCAATGACATTCACCATGATTTCCGCCATCGTCAGAACCGACTTGGACGCCTCCAGGCCTTCACGGATATAGATTCCGGCCTCGTAGCTCGACAGTGGCGGCAGATAATGCTCACGCGCGATTTTCAAATCGGCAGGGACAACGCGTTCCGGCAAAACGAAGTAGCCGATTTTGGAATTCAGGGCCGCAAGCTGTGCCGCCAGATCGGAGGCAACGAAAACGATGACATATTGCATGCCGGCGGTTTCCAGCGCCTCAATGGCGGCCTGATCGGATATGCCGTGAGGCCAGCTTAAAAGCGGAATGGGGGCCCCCGGACTCAACAAAAAATCA
>JAEXXW010000013.1 GCA_023405565.1 Pseudomonadota bacterium | reverse complement strand
AATTGCGGATTGCTGAGCACCTCGACCTGGCGGCCGGTGACGACACAATCGGCATAGGTATGCGGCTTGTGATCCAGGAAGAATTCCTTGATGACGTTTGCCTTGTAGCCAAGACACAGGACGAAATCCTTGTGGCCGAATTGGCTATAATAGTGCATCAAATGCCAAAGAATGGGCTTGTCGCCGATTGGGATCATCGGCTTCGGGATGGCCTCGGACACGTTTCGAATTCGTGTGCCAAGACCGCCGCAAAACAAAATTGTTTTCATTTCATGGGCCCTCGCTCGCGGGTGCCGCATGTCAGCTGACGCCTGCTGTGGCCATGCCTCAGCCGCGACACTCGAGATGATACGCAATCAGCATCATTGGTAAGAAGGTATTGAGTGGCGGAGCCGCGAACTTGAGAAAGCTCAAGTCATTCTTGTTTGTTTGGAAGGCTCTTGCGGTCGCTTGCGAAAAAGCACGTCACTTTCGCGTGTGGGGCGAAAAGGCCGCAGTGTGATCAAGAAAAACAGCGTTTGGACCATGCAAAGATGGTTCCCAACTAGTGCTCGCTGTCGTCTTCGAAGCCGATCCCGCGCACGATCGCGTCGCGTCCGAATTTCGCGCGCAATGCATCGAGCGTGCGTTCGCTTGCGGCCGCCTTGCGCCCCGTTGGATCGAGAAGGTCGTCCGGGTCGGCAATTTCGGCAGGCTGAAGATGCGACACGCCAATGCCGATCAGCCGAAATTTCGTGCCGTCGATCTCGCGTGCCAGCAATTCGCGTCCGCAATCGAAAATCCGTCTGGCAAGCTGCGTCGGATCGTTGAGCGATCGCGCCCGTGTCCGAAGCCGGAAATCCTTGCTCTTCAGTTTCAGTGTCACCGTCGACCCGCTCAGCGATTTGGCTTTCAGCCGCGCCGACACGCGCTCGCTCAAATCCCACAGGATCTTCTCCAGTGGCCGCATCTCGCCGATATCGTGGTTGAACGTGGTCTCCGCCGAAATGCTCTTGGCGTCGCGGTCCGGCACCACCTTGCGGTGATCGATGCCGCGTGACAGCCGGCTCAGGCGCTGGCCTTCCGCGCCCAGCCGTCGGATCAGCTCGGTCTCGTCGTATTTCTGCAGATCGGCGACGGTGCGGAAGCCGTCGCGGGCCAGCCGTTCCTGCGCCACCTTGCCGATGCCGAAGATGATCGAGATCGGTCGCGTGGCCAGAAATGCGGGAGCCTCGGCGCGGCCGAGCACAGCAAAGCCGCGTGGCTTGTCGAGGTCGGAGGCGATCTTGGCCAGAAACTTGTTGTAGGACAGCCCGATCGAGACCGTGATGCCGATCTTGCCTTCGACATCGCGTGCAAATTGCGCCAGCGACTTGGCAGCGCTCCGGCCATGCAGCCGCTCGGTACCGGACAGATCGAGAAAGGCTTCGTCGATCGAGACCGGTTCGACGAGGGGTGTCAGGTCACGCATCATCGTGCGGACCTCCCGCGCGACCTCGGCATACTTGGCCATGTTCGGCTTGATGATCGCGGCATGAGGGCAAAGCTGCCGCGCCTTGAACATAGGCATCGCCGAATGCACCCCATACGTGCGGGCAATGTAGCAGGCTGTCGAAACCACGCCGCGGGTACCGCCGCCGACGATCAAGGGCTTGTCGGCGAGGGAGGGATCGTCCCGTTTCTCGATCGTGGCGTAGAAGGCGTCGCAATCGACATGGGCGACGGCAAGGTCCGCGATTTCCGTATGCCGGATCAGACGCGGCGAGCCGCATGCCCTGCAGCGGCTCTGGGGGCCAGCCTCGACAGAGCAGTCGCGGCAGAAGCCGGGGGTCATGGCGTGTCGCGTTCCCAGTCGCGTCCTGCAAGGATCTCTCGGGCAGCGAGAATAGCCGGCGGTTCCAGTCCCGCCTCCGCGGCAAAGGCCAACATGGCGGTCTCGTTATGGGCCAGATGATCGAGGACGCCGGCGAGGAACAATGGCTCGCGTGCGGCGGCGCGGATATCCCCCGGGCCGATCCCCGTTGAAGCAAGGAATAAACCCAGTCGGTCGGGGTCTGAGGCAATAAAGCTAAGTGCTTGAACTGCCACAGTTTCGGCGGCTCTCTGAGTCAGTTTTACCTTGGTCGCCATCGGGTTGTGTTTGCCTTTCCGTAACACATCAGCATTACCCTGATTCATAGCCCGAACCCGCATTTTGGCGATGGGGGCACAATGCCTCGGAAACACTGGGCGAGGTAAGATAGCCCAGGAGGGGCTTTGAATGGCCAAAACTGTCCTGATCGTGGAGGACAATGAGCTCAACATGAAGCTCTTCCACGACCTTCTGGAGGCACACGGCTATCAGACCATCGGGACCCGCAACGGGATCGATGCGATGGATCTCGCGCGGCAACACCGGCCCGATCTGATTCTCATGGATATCCAGTTGCCAGAGGTGTCCGGTCTCGAAGTCACCAAATGGTTGAAAGACGACGCCGAACTGAAGACCATTCCGGTCATTGCGGTGACGGCCTTCGCCATGAAAGGCGATGAGGAGCGTATTCGCGCCGGCGGCTGTGAGGCCTATCTCTCGAAGCCGATTTCCGTCGGCAAATTCATTGAAACGGTTCGTCACTTTCTTGGAAATGCATAGGGAATTCGCCGCATGACCGCGCGCGTCCTTGTTGTTGATGACATCCCGGCCAACGTGAAGCTGCTTGAGGCGCGGCTTTCGGCTGAATATTTCGACGTGGTGACCGCCCATAACGGCGCCGAAGCGCTTGCGATCTGCGAGCGCGCGGAATGCGACATCGTCCTGCTCGACGTGATGATGCCGGATATGGACGGCTTCGAAGTATGCCGCCGTCTGAAGAGCAGTCCCACAACGCATCATATTCCTGTGGTGATGGTCACGGCGCTTGATCAGCCATCGGACCGTGTGGCCGGGCTCCAGGCCGGCGCGGACGATTTTCTGACCAAGCCGGTGTCGGACATCGCGCTTATTGCGCGGGTCCGCTCGCTGACGCGCCTCAAGATGATGACGGATGAACTGCGCATGCGGGCGATGACCTCGCGCGAAATCGGGATTGAAAGTGCGGAACGTGAATCGATTCTGGAACCGGGGCAGGGCGGCCGCATCCTGATTGTTGACGATCGCCGTTCGTCCTATGAGCGCCTCGTCGCGATGCTGGAAAAAGACCACGTTGTCGATGTCGAGCCTGATCCGAGTGCGGCATTATTCCGTTCCGCCGAAGGCAATTACGAGCTGATCGTCGTATCGCTGAGCCTCGAAAATTTCGACGGCTTGCGGTTATGCAGCCAGTTGCGCTCGCTGGATCGTACGCGCAACCTGCCGATCCTCGCTTTGTGCGAACCCGACGATAACACGAGGCTCATGCGTGGCCTGGAAATCGGCATCAACGATTATCTGCTGCGCCCGATTGATCGGAATGAATTGCATGCGCGCGTGCGCACGCAGATCCGCCGCAAACGCTATACCGAGCGTCTGCGCGACAATGTGCAGATGTCGATCGAGGCGGCGATCACCGATGGCCTGACCGGTCTGCATAATCGCCGATACATGGAAAGCCATCTCCGCAAGCTGGTGGAGCAGGCAGCCTCACGTGGCAAGCAGCTTGCCGTGTTGGTGCTCGACATCGATTATTTCAAATCGATCAATGACAATTACGGTCACGATTGCGGCGACGACGTCCTGCGTGAATTCGCAACCCGCGTGCGCAAATCGATCCGCGGCATCGATCTCGCCTGTCGCATGGGAGGCGAGGAATTTGTCGTGGTCATGCCGGAAACGGACATGGCGGTTGCCGCAACGGTGGCCGAACGGCTTCGTCGCCGGATCGCGGCCGAGCCATTTCCGATCGAGCAGGGCAAGATCATGATCGATGTCACGATTTCGATCGGTATCGCGACCCTGGAAACGCAGGACAATGCAGCGCAGATTTTGAAGCGTGCCGATCAGGCGCTGTATCGCGCCAAGCGGGACGGACGAAATCGAGTCGTGGCCGACGCGGCCTGAAGTATT
>JAEXXW010000629.1 GCA_023405565.1 Pseudomonadota bacterium | reverse complement strand
CTCGGAACGCCTGGGGCTTATGCCGTGATCGGCCGCATGCAGCCTGATCAGGTTGTGCTTGCCCAATATGGCTATGGCCGTACCGACGCTGCCGATGGCCGTGTGTGGCCATGGGTGTTCAATGCGGCCGGGCAATACTGGGCTCAAAGTGCTGCTCATCTGAACTTCATCGCGCAGAAAGAGGGAGGCATCGAGAAGATGAAGGGCAAGACGATCGTGCACCTTCACATCGATACGGCTTATGGCCGCGAGCCAATCCCCGCGATGCGCGAGATCGCCAAGCAGTGGGGCTTTAAGCTGATCGAAATCGCGGTGCCGCCGCCCGGACTGGAACAGCAATCGATGTGGCTGCAGATCCGTCAGCAGCGCCCTGACTGGGTGACATTCTGGGGCGCAGGCTCCGGCATGAACTCGACCGCAATGACCGCAGCCGCGCGTGTCGGATTTCCGCGTGAGAAGATGCTCTACGTGACCTTTGGCGGTGCCGAGGAAGACATGATCCCGGCGGGCGATGCAGCGAAAGGAACGTATGTTGCCGCCAATGCGGTGCCCGGCAAGTGGCCGCTGATCGAGGACATCGAGAAGACGGTCTACACGGCCGGCAAGGGCAACATGCAGAATCCGCAACGGGTCGGTACCGCATACTACAATCGCGGTGTCGGAGCTGCGGTGATGTGGGTCGAGGCGCTGAAGAACGCGCAGAAGATCCATAACAAGGAAGGCAAGCCCGTCACCGGCCCTGAATTCCGGGATGGCTATGAAGCGCTCGACATCACGCCGGCCAAGCTCAAGGAGCTTGGTATCCATGGCATGCTGGCGCCGTTCAAGTTGTCATGTGCGAAGCACGACGGCGCTGAGCAATGGCGGCTGATGCAATGGAATGGCGCCAAGTTCGACATCGTGTCGGACTGGATCGGGCCGAATGATCCGAAGTTCATCCGCAATCTGATTGAGGATTCGGCGGAGAAATACGCCAAGGAGAACAATATCTCCGTGCGCAAGTGTTCTTGACCCAAGTCCGTCTGTGACACCGCGGGGTGGGGCGTGCCCACCCCGCACACCATTCGCCTAGAGGGAACTCACCATGAATGCTCTCGCCCATCCGGCGGCCGAACGCTCGTCACCTGTGCTCGCAGCGTCAGTTGGGCCGGTGCTCGCGGTGAAGAACATTGAGGTGGTTTATAACCACGTCATCCTGGTTTTGCGCGGCGTTTCGCTCGAGGTGCCGCAGGGAGGCATCGTGGCGCTGCTGGGCGGTAACGGAGCCGGCAAGAGCACGACGCTGAAGTCAATTTCGACGCTGCTGGCCGCCGAGCGCGGCGCTGTCACCAAAGGCTCGATCGAATTTCGCGGTGAACGTATCGATCAACTCACACCGGGTGATCTCGTCGGCAGAGGAATGGTGCAGGTGATGGAAGGCCGCCGCTGCTTCGGCCATCTAACCGTCGAGGAGAACCTGATCACTGGTGCTTACACGCGGCCGATCAAGGGCAAGGCACTGCAGGATGAACTGGAGAAGGTCTATGCGTATTTCCCCCGGCTCAAGGTTCGCAGGGCGAGCCTCGCCGGCTATACGTCCGGCGGCGAGCAGCAGATGATCGCCATCGGCCGCGCCATGATGGCGAAGCCGAACATGCTCTTGCTGGACGAGCCGTCAATGGGGCTTGCGCCACAAATCGTGGCAGAGATTTTCGAAATTGTGCGCGACCTGAACCAGAAAGAGGGCGTCAGCATTCTGTTGGCTGAGCAGAATACCAACGTTGCGCTGAAGCATGCTGACTATGGCTATATCCTGGAAAGCGGCCGCATCATGATGGACGGCCCGGCAAAAGCGCTCGCGGAAAACAAGGACGTCAAGGAATTCTACCTCGGCATGTCATCAGAAGGCCGCAAGAGTTTCCGCGATATGAAATCGTACCGGCGCCGAAAGCGCTGGGTCTGACGCGAACCGAGCCGGCCGAAAAGCACAGTCCGTTGACGGTGCAGGACCGTCTTCGACTGGACTTCTCTTCGTTCACAATGTCCGCTCTTGGCACGAAGTGGTCAGTCAGTAATGGCTTCTCCTGACCCAAAGCGGACATTGAGCAGATTTGATCTGGCCGCAGTCTTCGCGAGATCGTTTCGGAGGGGCTCGGCCATGAAACAAGGAATCGTGTCTGCCGTCGTCACGCTTGCGACTGTGTTCGTGATCCAGGCTCCGGCATCAGCACAAATACCGTCGCCCGACACAGTGCAATAGCTCGCACGCGACATCTATCAATACGTCTTATCTTACTGTTCTTATGAACGTGGCAATGCGGCAGGTGACGGCCGTGCCGAATGCGACCGCCGTCAGAGGACGCGCGCCAATCAATCAGTTTTCCTATTTCAGCTCCTATCCTGCCGCCGATGCCAGTATCTACGCGCCGCGCGCCGGAGTGACTGATGTTTCATGGACGCCGCCGTCCAGCGCGTGCCGTGAATTCCGGCTTGCGCATCTGACTTCGCCGACAAGCGTTCCGCACTCGATGAAGCGCTACGCCGGCAGGTACCTCAGCCTTTCTCGCCATCACCGCCAGAACGGAAATGGTTGCTGGTACAGACGGTTGTATTGGTATTGGTTGTTTTGATTGTATGAGCCGCCGCGAGAGCGTCTGTCGCGGAAAAACGGATCGTAACCGTCGTCGCGCGGGTCGTCGGCCGCCATCATGATATCGCTCGAGCGCTCGCGCGTGATGAAGCCGCCCTGCGGGTGGTTGCTCAGCACCGCGACGAACTCAGTGCGATAATTGGTCTCCGCGCTGAGCGGTTCGTCCGAGATAATGATCGACGATCTCGGCAAGGCCGTCGGCGCCACGCGGTCCAGTACATCCTGCGGGATGGTGATGCGGTCGAGCGCGCTTTTGGCATCGTCGCTTCCGTCGATCGGCACCACGCTCCAGCGCAAGCCAACACGGATCGCGTCGAGCGCGTTCGCCGCCACGGACGACATGCCCAAGGAGGTTTTGTATCCAAACACCGGCGTCGATGACAGAGGCGCGCGGCTGTCGGATGCAAACGAGTATGTCCTGCACTTTGACAAAGACAAGACACCTCATGTCGTGGTGCTCTGTAACCTGAGCATGTGCGACGAGAAGAATTTTTCATCGAGAACGATTTTAAGCGTTATGGCATCAGCAGCACGACAGATGGATTGAAGAAAAACCCCGACGGCTCTGATCTGCCCCCTTTGAAGTTGTCCTCCCTGAAGTATGATTTTCGGATGGAGGGTAAGATCGATGGCAAGGAAGCGACATACGGCGGAAGAGATTGTTGCGAAGCTACGGCAGGTTGATGTGCTGATAGCGCAGGGCCGGCAGGTTGCTGATGCGGTTCGAACGATAGGCGTGATGGAAGTTACGTATTATCGATGGCGGAGCGAGTACGGCGGCCTGACGGGTGATCAGGTCAAGCGCCTCAAGGAGCTGGAGACGGAGAACGCCCGGCTGCGTTGAGCCGTATCGGATCTGACACTGGACAAGCTGATCCTGGCTGAGGCTGCGAACCAGGTTTTTAGGGCGATGGCGGAGAGAGAGGCTTTCGTCCTTCTAACTATTGATCGAGATTAAGCCAGATTAGGCCAGATATTTCTTTCGCCATCTCATTGTTAAGTATAGGTAATTTCTCTGTCTTCGAGCGAATCGCCAGCTATTGCGGCGGTTACTGACGGGCGCTATTTTTGCCCCAAGTCGGGAGATAGCTCGGACAGGAGTATAGTCATATGCGTAAGCAGTCGCTCTCGCTCACCGCCAAGCGGATCGAGCGCTTGATCAACCCGCGGCAGGGCCAACTGGGCGAGCATAAAGACGGTCAGACACGGGGCTTGCTGCTACAGGTGCAGCGCTTTGCGGAGAAGGATCGGCCGCCGTCAGCGTCGTGGCTGTTGCGCTATCAAAAGAACGGCGTCGAGCACAAGCTGGGCTTGGGCAGCCTCAATGACTTCGATCTCGAAGCCGCGCGGGAACGTGCGAGGCTGGCCCGGCAGCAGATCGCAGATGGCCTCGATCCCATCGCGATGAAGAAGGAAGCCAGAGAAGCGAAGAAACAGGCAACGGCCGAGGCCGTGATCTTCGAAGATGCCTGCCAGCGTTACTACGATCAGAACCAAGCCCAATGGAAATCGAAGATTCACAAGGCTCAGTTTTTGGCCACGTTACGGCAGCATGCCTATCCAACCCTTGGCAGGTTGCCGGTGCAGGACATCGACACCCCTTTGGTGATCAAGACGCTAGAGCCAATCTGGGAGAAGATTCCCGAGACCGCATCGAGGCTACGCGGTCGCATCGAGACCGTTCTTAATTGGTGTGCCGTTCGCGGCTATCGCTCGGGCGAAAATCCGGCGCGCTGGAAAGGCCATCTCTCGGGTGTGCTGCCGGCCCCCACTAAGGTTCGTAAGGTCAAGAACCACCCGGCCATGCCCTACGACGATGTGCCGAGTTTCATGACGGACCTCCGGGAGCGTGACGGCATTGCAGCCTGCGCTTTAGAGTTCACGATCCTTACAGCAGCGCGGACCGGCGAAACGATCGGCGCAAAGCGCTCTGAGATCGATTTCAAGAACAAGGTCTGGACGATCCCTGCCGAGCGTATGAAGGCTGGCAAAGAGCACCGTGTTCCGCTCTCACCTGCGGCATTAAAGCTGCTTAAGGCGCTGCCATACGAGGACGGCAATGATTTCTTGTTTATCGGCATGCGGCCGATGTCGGGCTTGAGCAACATGAGCATGGCGATGCTGCTGGAGCGTATGAAACGCACCAACGTGACGGTTCATGGGTTCCGTAGTTCGTTCCGTGATTGGGCAGCCGAACAAACCGCTACGCCTAACCATGTGGTCGAAATGGCTCTGGCTCATGCCATCGGTAACGCAGCGGAAGCGGCCTATCGCCGTGGCGATCTTTTCGCGAAGAGACAGGCACTGATGTCCGAATGGGCCGATTTTATCGGTTGACGGCGACAGACATTCTCAATGGTTAAGCCGCCAAAAAGCTTCGAAGTAACAAGGCTTTTAGCGATAGAAACCGCAATCGCACATAGCAACCTCCCAGCATCAGAAAAAATATCGTCAAATCTCCCAAAGAGACGCGCCGTCAAACGTATGTATAAGCAAGGGGAGACAAATGTCTCCCGTACATGCGGGAGACCCAAATGCATGACGAACCACGCCTGCAGCGTATTTACCGGCGGCCGGAGGCCGCCGAGAAGCTGGGCTGGAAGTTGAACACTCTCAACACCTACATTCAGACTGGCAAAATTCGGAAGCCCATCAAACTCACACCGGGCGGCCGCGCCGATGGTTACACCGAAGACATGCTAATCGAGATGCAGCAGGCCGCTATCGCAGCGAGCCAGCGCCGCTCGCTCCCCCGCGTAAAGCGCATCCGCCACAACGAGATCGCACCGGATGTTCCGTCAGTATAAAACCCGCTGACCGAGGAAGAGGTCAGCGGGTTCGTCTTCACCGCCAATGCTCAGGACAGAGGCCGTGCCTACACGCAATTTAGCGCCGCATGGCGGTCACAACAACCAGCCTCGCACTGCCGCGCTGTATGAGGACGTGATCCGCAGCGTTGCCTATTACGACACATTGATCGTTTTGACGGACGCGACCTACGCGCCGGAGGCCAAGCTACTTGCCGCACAGCGCGGACAAGGCAGGGTCGAGATCGAGCAGTACGAAGACAGCGGCAACAAGATCACTATTCAAAAGCCGACGCTTGCGACGATGAAGTTTCTCGCAGCATTCGAGAGGGCTTATCGCGTTACCCCGGTCCGCGTCGATCTTGCCGCTGATCCGGTCGGCTCCGAGCCTCTAGCTTTCACCGATCATCTCATCCGCCATCTCATGCTGCGCTACAGGCCGCCCGGCGTCGGCATGTGGGATGAAGAACACGGACCATACAGCATCGATACACGCGCGCTCGATAAGCCGCCAGCCAGGAATATGCTCATCTATGGCGACAGGGCGAAGGTCGAGAATGTGCCGTGGGCCCATGTCGAGCTTCGGTTCATGAAGGCGGCCGCAATCCGCGCCATCGGTATATGCCGCATGGGCGATCTCCTGACGATCAACCCGCGTGTCGTATTCGAGCGTTATGTCGATTTGGTCGAAGACTTTTCAGACGAGTATGAGTCGCTGATCCGCAATCAGCAGCGGGCGGCGGTGCGGGAAGATCGCAACCGGTACGGGACTCGAAAAGTCCATCCCGTGGTTGACCGGTATCGCGCCAACATTTCAGCGCGCGTGAGACGTACAATCATGGTCAGCAGCCAAGGTCGCGCCCAACTATTGCACTCTAACTTCAATATGCCGGTGAAGCGGATTGGTCTTGAACCTCTTAGAATAGACGAGCATCTGACCTGGGAATTCAACACCTCTCATATATGTTAATAGCCATACACAACACCCGAATTCAAATTTATTTAGTAATTACAATGGAAACACACCTGCAATTAGAGCTTTGAATATCAATTCGATGTGCAATCCCTTCATAATGAAGATTATCAACAGT
>JAEXXW010000625.1 GCA_023405565.1 Pseudomonadota bacterium | reverse complement strand
CAGCATGTCCGCGGGCAGCGCCTTGCCACTGGCAACGGCCAGATCGACCAGATCAACGATCGCGTCGTCCACGATCGCACCCAGGCGCGGCGCGCCACTTCGTTCATAGGTTACCAGCTTCATGACCAATGATCCAAATCGTGACGCAGGACACCCGCCCAAGCCACACGCTTCAAACACGTCCAATACCTGCCATCGGCATTATCGCGTGTCAATGTTATTTGCCAAAAATACGTAATTTTATAAAATCACAGGAACCGCATCACAGCACCGGTGGCCGCACGAGACCGAAGGCCGACAGACGGTCGACAAAGGCACCCAGCCTTTGCTTCCGGTAAGCGGCGATATCCATGCCGTGATAATCGAGGAACCCTTCGAGGGTTTTCAGTCCGGTGCGGCCGCTGTTCATATTCTGCTCGATGATATCGGGCGCAGCATAACGCTCATTGTCGAGCGCCTTGGTCAGATAGCGGCTCGCATAGAACAGGATATCGCCGCCGCCCCAGTCGATGAACTCGAGCACGCCCAACACCGAGAAGCGGAAGCCGAAGCCGTATTTCAGCGCCTTGTCGATATCGTCGGCGCTGGCAACGCCCTCCTCGACCATGCGCGCCGCTTCATTCATCGCCAGCGTCTGGATGCGCGGCACGATATAGCCCGGACGCGCGGCGCAGATCACCGGCACCTTGCCGACGCGCTCGAGCAAACCGCGCAGCGCCTCGGTTGTGGCAGGCAACGTGCGCTTGCCGGGCGAAAGCTCGACCAGAGGCACCAAAAACGCCGGATTGAGCCAATGCGCGTTCAGAAAGCGTTCCGGAGCGACAACAGAATCAGAAAGGTCATCAACCAGAATCGTTGATGTGGTCGAAGCGATGATCGCGTCCGGCCGCGTCAGCGGAGAAACGCGCGCGAACAATTCACGCTTGAGATCGGCAAGCTCCGGCGCACCTTCGAAAATGACATCGGCCTCACCGAGCGCGGCCGCCGCCTCCGCATCGCTGACGACCCGCACGCGGGCCATGATCCGATCGATCGCGGTGGCGTCGAACAGCCCAAAGCCGGCAAGCGTCAGCAAGGTCGCGCGGATCTCGCCCAATGTTTCGGCTGCGAGCGTCCTGAAAGCCTCGGCTTCACGCGGCTTGGCATCGATGATCGCCACATCGTGACCGGCATAGGCAAACACAACGGCAATGCCCCGCCCCATGCGACCGGCGCCAAGGCAGGCGATCTTTTCAAACTGACTCATGCCATCTTTCTCCCGGCCCGAAGCGGCAAAGCTTCAGGCAAATCCCGCGTGCAGGAATTGCTGCAATTGCGCTCGGCTGAGATCCGACAGCCCAAGGCGCGACAGCGTGCGGCCCTCCGCCATGAAATCCGTCGCACAGATCGTCTGACCGATGGCAAGGAAGCTGCGCGCCAGCGGCGCGTCGACACCGGCGAGGTTGGCAATAGACACCATCAGCGACAGCCCAAGCCGCACATCCTCCAGCATGTAGCGATGCGCGGTGAGATCGATCTTCTCGCGCCAGTCACCCGACGATGTCAGATCGGCATGGCCATGCCGCGCATACATCCACTCATCGCCGTCGTCCCTGTAGTGATCGGCCAGCGGAAAATGCGGCGCCTGGTAGCCAAGCGCCTCGCGGATGGCGATGCGTTCCTGATCGAGCGAGTCGGTCACGCGCCGGGTCGATGGCTGGGTGCCTTCCTTGTGAATGTCCCAGCGCTCGAAATGCTCCAGCGGCCCGGCGTTCATGGTGATGACCGGCGGATGGATGATCGGACCGGCATTCATCAGCGCGGCCGACAAGACGTCGCCGCAGGGCTCGATCACGCCGGGAAACGCCTCGCCAATGACGGCCAGCGCATGGTCCGCATCGGTCAGCGGAAATACGCCGGTCGGCAAACGGACCGCGCGCGTCGTTACCGCGACCTCGTAGGGGCCATGCTTGCGCGCAAGCCACGGCAGCGTGCCGGTCTCGGCGAAGCTCACACCCTTCACGGTGCCGGCCGCCTGCGCGGCCTTGGCAAAGACGAGCGTGCCCAGCGTGCCGGGCGGCAGAAAAATCACCTGTCCCGGCTCAAGATGCGGCGCGAGCACGGTGGCGATATCGTCATGCGCTGTCGCCGGCGTCAGGCACAGGATCAGCTCAGCATTCCCGATCGCCTGCGCGATATCGGAAGTCACTAGCGACACCACCGCTTCGCGCTGCCCGCGCGCGTCCTTTATCAGGATGCGCCGGCCGGCCGCCTCATGTTCCCGTGCCGCGCCTGGCGAGCGACGCCACATCCGGACGTCGTGTCCAGCCAAGGCCATGTCGGCCGCGGCGGCAAATGACCCATTGCCACCGCCAAGAACGGCAATCCGCATCGTCTTTCCTCTTTCCGGATATTGATCCAACAACTGCGGGTTCAGGTTCAATGTCCCGCCAGCAGACGGCGACGCAGCATGTTGAAGAGCAGATTGAGCATCAGCCCCAGCATCGAAATCAGAATGATCGGGACGAACATATTCACGGTGTCGAAGTTGCGGGCCGCGTCGATCAGCACATGCCCCAGCCCGTCGGTTGATGAAATCATCTCGGCGAGAAACACCACGATGCACGAGATGATCAGGCCGACGCGGCAACCGGTCAGGATGCTCGGCAACGCCGCCGGCAACGCCACGGTCACAAGGCAGCGGAGCGGCGGTTCGCCCATCGCACGGGCAGACCAGATCAGCTTCGGCTCAACCCGCAGAATACCCTGATAGGTGGCGAGCAGGATCGGAAACACCGCGTCGATGAAAACCAAAACGACCTTCGACATATTGTCGAAGCCGAAGATCAGGATCAGCGCCGGATAGAGTGCGATCTTCGGGATCGGTGCCAGAAGCCGCACCGCCGATCGCAGCACGGTCCCGGCATAGCGGTTGCTGGCGCCGATCAGCGCCAGACCGATGCCGACCACGACCGCAATTCCAAAGCCGGACAGCAGACGAAACAGCGTGACCCTCAGGTCATTCAGAAAAAATGGGTTGCCTAACGACTCAATCGTTGCGCCGAACACCGCGCCCGGCGACGGCAGCAAGGTTGGCGGCACCTTGCCCGCGAAGGTCAGCCATTGCCATCCCAGAAGCAGCGCGGCTACCGGCGCGGTTGCAAGGAACAGATTGCGGCCTTGCGTCTGCGTTATCATCAGGCGCTCCCGACAGCGAGTTCATCGGTCTCACTGGACCATCTCAGGACCGTTGACCGGATGCGCTCGAAGATCGAGTCACAAGCCAGACCGATAATCGCGATGATCACGATGGTTGCATAGACCGCGTCATAACGCGCCGTATCGAGGGCATTGAACAGCACATTGCCGATGCCCGTCTGCCGCACGATCATCTCGCTGGTAACCATGGTGATGAAGGCCAGCACGATGCCCGTGCGCAGCCCGACGAAGATCTCCGGTAAAGCGG
>JAEXXW010000545.1 GCA_023405565.1 Pseudomonadota bacterium | reverse complement strand
AAATATGGCCAGACGGTTTCGCTGCCGTAGCGCGCTTCGGCCTTCAGGAATTGCTCGGCGACGATGTCGAGCGCGTCATCCCACGCGATCGGCACAAACTCGTTCGAACCTTGCGCGCCCGAACCTTTTGCACCTTTGCGGCGCAACGGCTGCGTCAGGCGATCGGGATGATGGATGCGTTCGGTATAGCGCGCGACCTTCGCGCAGATCACGCCGGCCGTATAGGCGTTGTCGTCGGCGCCACGTATCCGGCCGATGCGCTGCCCGTCGAGCACCTCGACTTCCAGTGCGCAGGTGGACGGGCAATCATGCGGACAGACCGAGGCCCGGATAGCAAGAGAGGCAGGGTGAATGTTCATCCTGCCTCTTATTTTAGTTCAGACCGCGACTGTTTCAAAGAATATCGCGTGATGGCTCAGTGCTTGTGCGGAAACTCTTCCGGCCCGGGCGGGTCCATGACCAGCGGTGCGTCCAGCATGCGCTTGTGATGCTTGGTCCGCAGCAACCAGCCGAGGCCGACGACGAACACCGCACCGGCGGCCGCCGCCCAGAAGTGCAGAGCATGCAGAGCGTCGGGGCTCAGGAACGGAATGAGCGCATTGTCCTTGGCCATGATGTCACCGGCCACCCAGCCGAGCAGCGCCGCACCGGCCCAGACCAGGATCGGGAAGCGGTCCAGCAGCGACATCAGCAGGGCCGAACCGGCGATGATCAGCGGCACGGAGGTCGCAAGGCCGAACACGATCAGAACCGCCTTGATGGTCGAGGCATGCGCGAGATCGACGGCAGCGGCGGCCGATTCCGCAGCCGCCGCAATGGCGATCACGTTGTCGAGGCTCATGACGATGTCGGCGATGGCGACGATCCGCACCGCGCGCCAGAGGTTGTCGGCCGCAGCGACCTTGCCCTCGCCATGATCCTCTTCGGGCACCAGCAGCTTGACCGCGACCCACAGCAGGAGGATGCCGCCAACCAGCTTCAGGTAGGGGTATTCCATCGCCTGCGCGACGACGAGGGTGAAGACGATGCGCAGCGCCACGGCCACGCCTGCGCCCAGGACCATGCCCCAGAACCGCTCGCGGGCCGGCAGCATCCGGCAGGCCAGCGCGATGACGACGGCGTTGTCGCCAGACAGAATGATGTTGATGCCGATGATTTTCCCCGCTGCCACCCAGAAGGCAGGCGAGAACAGATCCGCGATGAGCGTTTCCACCAGAAACCCCTTTTGATTGTCGGTCCGCGCGTTTTTACGACCGTAAATCTACAGGGGCAACTGTATTAAGTATGCCAGAGCTGGGAACTTTGTCGCGGGACGCCAGATGCTCTGCGCTTTGCTGCACGACAGCATCATTGACGCAGCGCACAATGACCGGTCCGGCGAGGCTGACTTTCCTCGCCGGACCGGACAGAGATCAACCGACGATTTCGTTGCCGGAGAAGAACTGGGCGATTTCCTGAGCGGCCGTCTCGGCGGCGTCGGAGCCGTGGACCGAGTTTTCGCCTACCGACTTCGCGTAAAGCTTGCGGATGGTACCGTCAGCCGCCTGCGCAGGGTTGGTCGCGCCCATGATCTCGCGATACTTGGCGATGGCATTCTCGCCTTCCAGAACCTGCACGACGACCGGCGCCGAGGTCATGAATTCGACCAGCTCGCCGAAGAAGGGCCGCTCACGGTGAACGCCGTAGAATGTCTCGGCTTCGGTCTTCGACATGCGGATGCGCTTCTGCGCGACGATCCGCAGGCCGGCCTTCTCGATCACCGCATTGATAGCGCCGGTCAGATTACGCGCGGTCGCGTCCGGCTTGAGAATCGAAAAAGTACGCTCGATCGCCATGAGAAAACGTCCTTGGATATCAGAGGAAAAAATGGGAGCCCGGAGGGGATGCGCGCGGCTTATAGCGGCGGTGCCGCCATCCGGCAAGGCAAGCGGGACCGTGGCCTGATGCCTTGACAGTCCGGAGTTCGAATACCCCCCGAAGGATGCGACCGATACGCGTTTCTTTGGCCGGTCAGAAGCCGGGACGCCTGCCCACATCTCTTCCTTTCACCGACATCGTTTATCGATTCATTCACTGCGTCAGGCTGCCGCAACGCATTGCCGATTTTTAATCGAACGCATGCCGGGCACGGAGCGACCACTCCATACTGGATGCGATCGGGCATCCGCTGACTGGAGACTGACATGATCCGCAAGTTCGCTCTCGCATTCGCCGCGCTTGCTGCCATCGGCGTTGCTTCCCTCGCCTCGACAGCGCCTGCCGCGGCCGGCTGGAAGGGCCATCATCATCACCATCACTGGCACGGCCACAAGCATTGGGGTCACGGCCACGTTCACGTCCGCCCGGTCTACTACGGCGGCTGCTGGCGCAAGGTATGGGTTGGTGGCCCGTACGGCGGCTACTTCAAGCGCATCAACGTCTGCTACTGATCTTTGAAGCATCGTCATGCCGGTAGCAAAGAGCCCTGGCCACGCCTGGCCGGGGCTCCTTCGTGGGGAAATGCTTGCCAGCCAGCATCCATTGTAAGGCCGCAATGCCGACCAATGGTGGACGCAAGAGGGAAACACCATGAAGAAACG
>JAEXXW010000476.1 GCA_023405565.1 Pseudomonadota bacterium | reverse complement strand
GGTGCGAATGCCGAGCCGCTCGGCTTCTGCGCGCTTCATCGCCAGCGCATAGGAATTCTCGAAGCCGAGCACGCCAAGAAGGCGGACGCCATGCTGGCGCTCGAGCCATTGCGTGACGTCGGCCAGTGTCTCCTCGCGCGACCTGATGTCGTCGCGCTTCATCATCGTCGCCCAGATCGTACCGGTATATTCGATGTAAGCGTCGATCTCGTTATTGGCGAGGGCGGAGAAGATGATATTGGAGCCAAGACCTTCGCGACGACGGGCGCTGTGGCCGCCGGCCTCGATCTGCTGGGCCATCAACGCGGCGAGGATATATTGCTCGGAGAATGTCTTGGCGCCGACGATGTAATTGGTGCTGCGTGACGCAAGAGCCGGAGCAAGCGCAAGGCCGACAACCACCAGCAGACCGACGAATCCGGCGGCGATGAAAGAGCGCCGGCGCGCCGCGGCGCCGCGTTCCATCAGCGCCAGCAATTGATCGATCACAAGCGCGAGCAATGCTGCGGCAACACAGCCGAACAGAACGAAAATCCAGTTCTGTGTCTGCAGACCGCTGAAGATGTAATTGCCAAGGCTGGTCTGGCCGATCGGCGTCGACAGCGTGGCCGTGCCGATCACCCAGACGGCAGCCGTGCGGATGCCGGCCATGATGACCGGCATGGCGAGCGGCAGTTCCACCATGAACAGGGATTGCCGGTCGGTCATGCCGACGCCTTGCGCCGCGCGCCGCAGTGAAGGATCGACGCCTTCAATGCCGGTGATGGTGTTGCGTAAAACCGGCAGCATCGAATAGAGCGCGAGTGCCAGCACGGAGGGCAGAAAGCCCAGCGCCGAAAAATCAAAGCCGAGGTAACGTGCGGTGAGCGATGCTGTGCCCAGCAGCAGCGGATAGAACAGGGCCAGTAGCGCGAGACCTGGAATGGTCTGCACGATGCTGGCAACGCCGAGCACGATATCGCGCAGATACGGTCGCCGGATGGAAAGCAGCGCGAGCGGGAAGCTGATGGCGAGCCCGATCGCCAGCGCGGTGAGACTCACGAGAACATGCTGGCCGAGATAATCGGGCAGGCGCGACCAGGCATCGGCGATGGCGGGATCGATGCTCATGGCGCGGTGCCGTCCCGCATCAGCGCATTCAGCTTTGCGGCCTGCTCGCGCGGCATATCCATCAGCGTGCGCACCGCCTCATTGGGCGGATTGACCATCAGATCGCGCGGCTTGCCAAGGCCGGCAATCTTGCCGTCCTGCAGGACGGCGATGCGGTCGGCCAGCAGCACGGCTTCGATGACGTCATGGGTGATCATCACGGTGGTGAGGTTCAACTTGTCATGCAGCTTGCGATAGTCGCGGCTGAGCGCGTCGCGGGTGCGCAGATCGAGCGCGCCGAAAGGCTCGTCCATCAGGACAACATGCGGCTCGGCGGCGATGGCGCGCGCCACGCCGACGCGCTGGCGCTGGCCACCGGACAATTCGGATGGGTAGCGGTCGCGATATTGATCCGGCGGAAGCTGTACGAGTGTCAGCAATTCATCAGCGCGCTTTTCAATCCGCGTCTTATCCCAGCCGAGGAGACGTGGTGTGATACCGATATTCTCGGCCAGCGTCATATGCGGAAACAGGCCGACATCCTGAAACGCATAGCCAATGCGACGCCGCAGCGTCACCGGATCGAGCTGCTGCACGTTTTCGCCCTCGAACCGGACGACGCCATCGCCTGGATCGATCAGCCGGTTGATCATGCCAAGCAGCGTCGATTTGCCGGAGCCGGATTGTCCGACAAGCGCGATGAATTCACCGGCGTGGATCTCGAAGCTGACGTTGTCGAGCGCCGGCGTTGTGTCATTGTTGTAGGTCTTGCCGACCCTCTCGAAGGCGATCATGGGCAACGAGGGGCCGGCGGTCACGATCCGCACCGGTTCAGTTGCGGGCCGGATAATCGAGCACCAGTACAAGCGTCGAGGCGCTGGTGCCAATCAGATGACGTCGCCGGATCACCACGAAATCGTCGGCTGCATCGCGTCCGAAAGAGATGCGGTCGCCGACTTGCACATAGTCATCGAGAACCTGGGTGGCGCTGTTCACGTCAAGGCCTGCCTCCTTCGCGCGTTCCTTCGCGCTGTCGGTCAGTTCGATGCGAACGAAGAAGCGTGGCTCAGCCATTGAGGTCCTTTCTCCGGCGTCGCATAAATCCCCGATCGGGGAGAGGAATCATGATTGTCCGGCTTGCAAAGATCGTGATGACGGCGGCCTTGGCTGCCTTCGCATTTATCGTCACTTACGACAACCTCGTCGATTACGGATCGAACTATGAGTTCGTGAAGCATGTCCTGAGCATGGATACCACATTTCCCGGCAATGCGCTGATGAGACGGGCCATCACCGAACCGCGGCTCTGGGCGATCGCTTATGCCGGGATCATCGCCGCCGAAGGGCTGACCTTTGTGCTGCTGTTCTGTGCGGCCGGGGCGATGCTGTTCGCCCTACGGAAATCGTCGGCGCATTTCCAGCGCGCCAAGGTCTGGATGGTTGCCGGCGTCACCATGGGATTCCTGGTCTGGTTCTTCGGCTTCATGGTTGTCGGCGGCGAGTATTTTGCGATGTGGCAGTCGAAGACCTGGAACGGGCAGGAGCCAGCCTTCCGCTTCTACATGACGATGCTGGCGGTCCTGATCTTCGTGAACCAGCCCGACCGAGAACTCGAATGACGGCCTGAGGAACTTGCACACGCGACCTGCCCCGGTAAGGTGTCGACAAAACAAAGACGGGAGTGGAGCGTCACTTGAACCAGAGTTCGGCGGCCGAGGCTGCGCCGGCAGGGGGCAGGCCGGTGGGGACGACACGATTGGCTCCGGCGGTGGCGTTGTCCGATGTCACCATCACATTCAGGCTGGCGGGGAAGGCCGCTTTTACCGCCGTCGAGCAGGCCAGCCTGTCGGTGGCGGACGGTGAATTCGTCGCCATTGTCGGTCCGACCGGGTGCGGCAAATCCACGCTTCTGAATGTGGCCGCTGGCCTGCTGCAGCCATCAGCGGGCAAAGCGGAGATCTTTGGTGCGCCGCTGGCCGGACTGAACCGGCAATCCGGCTATCTGTTTCAGGCCGATTCCCTCTTTCCCTGGAAGACAGCGATCCAGAATGTTGCCATCGGCCTTGAGACCGCCGGTACGCCGTCGAGCCAGGCGAAGGCCCGCGCCCAGGACTGGCTGAAGCGCGTCGGCCTTGGCGGCTTTGCCGAACGCTATCCCCACATGCTGTCCGGTGGGCAGCGCAAGCGCGTCGGCCTTGCGCAGGTGCTGATCCGCGATCCGAAAATCCTTTTGATGGATGAGCCGTTTGGTCCGCTCGATGCGCAGACGCGGCAGATCATGGGCAACCTGCTGCTGAACCTGTGGAGCGCCGACCGCAAGGCGGTGCTGTTCGTCACGCACGATCTGGAGGAGGCGATCGCGCTGTCCGATCGCGTCGTCATCATGTCGGCGGGGCCCGCTGCTCGCATCATCGGCGACTGGAAGGTTCCGCTGCCGCGCCCGCGCGATATTTCCGAAGTGAAGCTCGAAAAGGGATTCCACGATCTGCATCGCGAAATCTGGAACGTGCTGAAGGAAGAAGTGCTCAAGGGCTACGCGCAGACGGGGGGCGGGTGATCGCCATGAACCGCCTCTCTCTCATCGGCTTTCAGGTTCTCGTTCTCGTTGTCACGCTGGTGCTGTGGCATGTGCTGACGACCATTCCGATGTCGGACGGCAAGCCGCTGGTGCCGCCCTTCTTCTTCTCGACGCCAGGCGATGTGTTCTGGCGGATCGTCAAATGGTTTTCCGAAGGCACGATCTGGCGTCACTTGTGGATCACGCTGACGGAATCCGCGCTCGCCTTTATCATCGGATCGGTCGGCGGCGTGCTTGTCGGCTTCTGGTTCGCACGCCAGCCGATCATTGCCGCGATCTTCGATCCCTACGTGAAGATGGTCAATGCGCTGCCGCGCATCGTGCTGGCGCCGATTTTCACGCTGTGGTTCGGGCTCGGTATCTGGTCGAAGGTGGCGCTCGGCGTGACGCTTGTGTTCTTCATCGTGTTCTTCAACGTCTATCAAGGCGTGCGTGAAGTGAGCCCCACCGTGCTGAACAATGCCCGCATGCTCGGCATGAACGAGCGGCAATTGATGCGGCACGTCTATTGGCCATCGGCGCTGTCGTGGATGTTCTCGTCGCTGCACACCTCGGTCGGCTTTGCGGTGGTGGGTGCCGTGGTCGGCGAATATCTCGGCTCGGCCGCGGGGCTTGGCTATCTCATCCTGCAGGCCGAAGGCACATTCGACATCGCCGGCGTTTTTGCAGGCATGTTCGTTCTCGCCGCTTTTGTGATCGTCATCGACGCGCTGGTGACGCTGGTTGAAAAACGCCTGCTGGTATGGCGTCCGGTTGCAGCCGATACGCGGACGTGACCCATCTTTGACGCTGACACGGGCCGGACTTTGCAGGTCCGGCGCGGTGCATTACTCTTGATCATCAAAGGCGGCCGGTAACAGGTCGCGAGTCCAACGGGAGGACCTGTTTATGACGGCTCGGATCATCCGGCGGACGGCATCGTCGCTGTTCGCGTGGTCACTTTTCGCCTTTGCGCTCATGCCCGGCGCGGCCTTCGCCCAATCCAAGATCACCGTCGCCGTGGGTGGCGCGGCCTGTCTGTGCTACCTGCCGACGGTGCTGGCGAAGCAGCTCGGCGAATATGAAAAAGCCGGGCTGAATGTCGAGATGGTGGACTTCAAGGGCGGTTCGCAATCGTTGACCGCAGTGCTCGGCGGCAGCGCCGATGTCGTGTCCGGCTATTTCGATCATTGCGTCAATCTCGCCGCCAAGGGACAGATGCTGCAATCAATCGTGGTCTATGACCGCTATCCCGGCTTCGCGCTGGTGGTCTCGCCCAAGCACGCCGACAAGGTGAGGTCAGTGAAGGACCTCGCCAATATGAAAGTCGGCGTCAGTGCGCCGGGATCCTCCACCGATTATTTTCTCAAGTACATCCTGAAGAAGAATGGCGTCGATCCAAATTCGGTGGGTGTGATCGGCATCGGCCTCGGTGCCACGGCCGTGGCGGCGATGGAGCAGGGTTCTGTGGAAGCCGCGATCATGCTCGATCCGGCGATCACGCAATTGCAGGGCCGCAACAAGGATCTGCGTATTCTCACCGACACCCGTACGCAGAAGGATACGCTTGAGGTATTCGGCGGCGAATATCCGGGCGGCGCGCTTTATACGAAAGCCGACTGGATCGAGAAAAATCCGAAGGTCGCATTGGGGCTGACGACGGCGAT
>JAEXXW010000456.1 GCA_023405565.1 Pseudomonadota bacterium | reverse complement strand
GATCAGATCCGGCTGATCGGGCTCTGAAAATAAATGCTCTTTCAGTTCGTCGAGCCGCATTCTGGCCCGGACCGGAATGCTGTAGCTGACGACGTGCAGATTCGACGCGTGGAAATCGACAATACGCTCACCGGCCCTGTTCTTGATATATGCATCCCGGATATTCCATTCCGGCGGAACGACCCAATCGAACACCTCCAAGCCCGAGGGCACTTCGCAGATCGTGATCGGAATGCGTTCGCGAATAAGCGCAAGTGTCTTGCGGACACCATCACCTGTAATGCTTCGGCATATGGGATAGAGCTCCGAGACAAACCGATACATCGCCTGGCCGCCATCGTCGGCAGACAGATCGGCTTGCCCGGCCGGCGCTTCGATAGTCCCGACGCCCCAAGTTCCGGCATTTCCGTGCATCGCATAGCCTCGATATCGACGCGCAGCCTTACGCGATAATCTGCGGCTCCGGAATCGGCACCACAAACTTGGCGCCCCACGAGCGGGCAAACGACAACTGGTTGATGATCTCGTGTTTCAGATTCCAGGGCAGGATCAGGATATAATCCGGTTTGGTCGCATAGATTCGTTCCGGCTCGTAAATCGGAATGTGAGTTCCAGGCAGGAATCTGCCCTGCTTATGGGGATTCCGGTCGACCGTATATTCGATGAGATCGGGATTGATCCCGCAATAATTGAGCAGGGTGTTGCCCTTGGCCGGCGCGCCATAGCCCACAACGCTCTTGCCCGACCACTTCGCCTGATTCAGGAAGGCGATAAGCTTGCGCTTTGTCTGGATGGCTCGCTCTTCAAACGCGGTGTACCGGCCAAGATCCGTAAAGCCAGCCTCGACTTCCCGCTCGCGAAGATCACCTACGCGTTGCGAAACCGGATGCGGTCCTGTTTCCCTATGTTGGGCATAAATACGCAACGACCCACCATGCGTCGGAAGCTCTTCGACGTCGAAAAGCGTCAATCCGTGCGCCGCGAATATTTTCTCCGCCGTGAAGAACGAAAAATACGAGAAATGTTCGTGGTATATCGTATCGATCTGGCATTCGGCACAGAGCCGCATGAGATGCGGAAACTCGATTGTCACAATGCCCTTGCTACTGAGCAGAACCTTGATCCCCCTGACGAAGTCGTTGATGTCGGGAACATGAGCAAGGACATTGTTGCCGATAATAAGGTCAGCACGCATTCCCTCCTCGCGAAGATTCAGCGCTGTATCCTCGCCGAAGAAATCGACCCGGGTTGGAATACCCTTCTTTCGCGCGACTTCGGCGACATTGCGAGCCGGCTCGATGCCAAGAACCGGAATGCCACGCTCGACGAAATATTGCAGCAGATAGCCGTCATTACTGGCGAGCTCGACAACCTTGTCGTTCCGGCCGATCCCAAAGCGAGCCGTTATGTCATTGACATAGGCCTTGGCATGACTGAGCCAGGAGGTGCTGTAAGATGAGAAGTAGGCATAGTCTCCAAAGATATTGGCAGGACTTTCCCACTCTTCGAGCTGCACCAGAAAGCATTCGCTGCAAACATAGACGCGCAGCGGGAAATAATGCTCATCCCGCTCAAGATCGTCTTGCTTCAGGTAGGCATTGGCAAGCGGAGACATCCCCAAATCGATGAAGACTTGCTGAAGCTTCGTGCCGCAGAAACGGCAGCCACTGTGCCCCCCCTCCTGAGCCGACAATGCCGTAGCCCGAAACTGCTGGGGAACGGTTTCTTGCTTTAACATCCGAAGACTCCTCTTGCCTGCCAGAACATCTGTTGGAATGCTTCAAAAAACCTATCTCCAGCCACCGATTGTCATTTGACGGTCGTCAAATCGGCACCAGAGATTTCACTGGAAAAATGCAGTCACAAGAGGCATCAGGCACACACATCGCCAAAAGCATCGAGCGCTTGCAGATGAACGCACGTCCGCTTCCTTTGCCACAATGAGACTTCACGCGATCTCTGCCTTCCGGATTGACATACGTTCCCTGAGGTCTGCCGCGATTTCGAAAACCGAATGAGCGCGCTGATCGCGCTCCGATATCACATTGACCGGCACCGGCCAGTCGATCGCTAACTGTGGATCGTCATATCTCAGTGCGCCCTGCAGGGCAGGCGCGTAGGCATTGCCGATGAAATAGGATATTTCGGTATCATCCCGCAGTGTGACAAATCCGTGAGCAAAACGCTCCGGAATGTACAAACCTCGGCCATTGTCCGCCGATAGTTCAATCGCTGCATGTTCCAGATAGGTGGGCGACTCGGGCCTCAGGTCAACGATCACATCAACGAGCGCCCCTTTTATGCAGCGAACGTATTTTGTTTCCGCGACCGGTGGATACTGGAAATGCAACCCACGAAGAGTGCCGCGCCTTTCGTTGACACTGATGCTGGCTTGCACGACTGTGAATTTCAGTCCCTGCGCGGCGAACTCGTCTTCGCAGAACACACGGGCGAACGACCCTCTGTTGTCCTTTTGAGAATCGATATCAACGACAAACGCACCGGGAAGTTTCGCTTCCGAGAATCTCATTCACACCGCCTCATCACGCAGACTTCCGCGCCGTCGCTCAGGCAAGAGCGATCTCGATCACGTGCACGGCCGCCCAGACGAGAAGGCCAATCCACGCCAATGTGCTGACAACCGCCACGGGAACGACCAAAGCAGTCCAATCGAGGCCATCCGCATGCGCCGATGGTCGCCGATCCACGGAACCACGATATTGAGGTCGCAACTCTTCGATGTGTGCCACGGGCCGCCTCTCTACGTGTTGGAATGGGCGCAACATTAGGGAAGCGCGGCGGCCAGTATCTGAGAATTCTCAATAAGTCGGAGCAAGACCGAGAAATGCGCAATACAGCGGAACATGACGCGCCGACGGGGATGACGAACCCAACCGCATTCATCCGGCTCAAGAGAATGCCACTTTCGATCGAAGCTGACCGACCGGCTAATACGCATTGTCCGACTTCAGGACACGCGCGATTGTAAGCAGCAAGATCCGGATATCGAGCCAAATGGACCAATACTCAATATACCAGATGTCGTTCTCGACGCGCTGTTTCATCATTCCGAG
>JAEXXW010000448.1 GCA_023405565.1 Pseudomonadota bacterium | reverse complement strand
CGTGCGACAGGACGATCTGGGCGGACCGCCGGACGGTCAGGACGCACTGCGGGACGATCAGGCCGAACGCCAGGACGATCACCAGGACGATCGGGCCGCATGCCCGGACGGTCTGGCCTCACGCCGGGGCGATCAGGGCGAGTGCCGGGACGGTCCGGCCGCACACCGGGACGATCCGGACGATTGCCCGGGCGATCAGGCCGCCAGACAGCAGGAGGTCTTGCACCGGGACGGCCGGGCGGGCGCCAGTTCGGCGGCGGCGCATGCCACACGGGCGGATGGATCCAGACCTGATTCCAGCGACGGTCATTCCAGCCCCACCGGTTGTTCCAGACCGAGCCAACGATAACACCCGTGCTAAACGCCAATGCGGACGGCACAGCGCTGTAGAACACAGTCGTAGAATCATAGACCGGAACGTAGATACGTTCAGGATTGGCAGGCGCGATATAGATGACGCGCGCCGGCCCCTCCTCACGCACCGTCACAACCTGCTCCGGTGTCGATTTGAGATTGCCAAGATTTTCGGCCTTGGCGCGCAACAACTGAATGACCGTTCCCACCTCTTCCGACTGAAGCGAAAAGGCCATGCCGAGCGACTGGGTCCAGTCGAGGTGGTCGGCGAGCATCTTGATGACATCAGGGAAACGGGCCAGCGCCTGAACCGAGGGATCCCACGACATCGCATCGACCTGCGAGAAATCATTCGCTGCCATTGTCTTCGGGTGGTTGGCGATCCACCGATCGGCCTGAACGATCTGCAGCGGAAACGCGGTCGCCGGCAGAAGGATTGCAAGAAGCGAATCCGGATACAGCGCGATCGGGCCCAGCAGATATTCGAGATCCGACATCGAGTAGATCGGCTTCTGCTGCGTATCCGCAGGCGCCGGCGCAGCCTGAGCGAATGCTCCCATGCCGTCTTTCAACGAATGAGACGATGACGCATGCAGAGGCTGTATGCCGGACATCAGCGCAAGCACGGCAACAAACGCCGATGATCGCCCGTATGATATGCCCGCCCTCGTAACGGCTTGTTTCAGCCTCATTGCACATCCTCCAATATGACTTCAGCAAGCATGTTCCTGCGCATCAGACCGCTCTTGTTGTTGCGTGCGCCTGTTTCTCTTCCCGCCAACTGAACCAGGTGACATACAGCGTCGGCAGGAAGATCAGCGTGAGGATCGTGGCGACCAGCAATCCGCCCATGATCGCAAACGCCATCGGCCCCCAGAATACGGTCGGCGCAATCGGGATCATGCCGAGCACGGTGGAAATGGCCGTTAGCATGATAGGCCGGAAGCGCGCACTGCTCGCATCGATCGCCGCCTGCATGACATCCTTTCCAGCATTACGCTCGGCATCGATCTGACCAAGCAGGATCACGGCATTCTTCGTGATCATGCCAAGCAGCGCGAGAATGCCGAGAATGGCAACGAAGCCGAGCGGCCGGTTGGAGATCAGCAATGCGCCGACCACACCGATCAGGCCGAGCGGCCCGACCGTCAGCACGATGAACAGCTTCTGGAAGCTCTGAAGCTGGAACATCAGCACCGTGAACATGATCAGCAGCATCGCTGGGACAACGGCAACAACCGACGCCTGCGACTTGGCGCTTTCCTCGACCGTTCCACCGACATCGACACGATAGCCCGATGGCAGCGATTTCGAGAATGCCTCGATCTCGGGTGTCAGCGCCGACACCACCGTCTCCGGCAAAATGCCAGGGCGGATATCGGCCTGCACGGTGAGTGTCGGCAAGCGGTCGCGACGCCACACCAGCGGATATTCCTGCTCATATTCGAACGTCGCCAACTGGCTGAGCGGAACGGTGCGTCCGTTCGGCAACGGAATGGCCGTCGTGCGCAACGCATCGAGGGATACCCGCTGCTGGTCGGTCGCGCGCACGACCACATCGATCAGATAGATGTCATCGCGCACCTGCGTGATGGTGACACCCGACACAACCGTATTGAGTGTACTGGCCAGTGACTGGGAACTGAGACCCAGCAGCCGCGCCTCATCCTGATCAATCCGGATACGCAATTGCCGCGCCGGCTCCATCCAGTCGTAATTGATGTTCACGGTTTGAGGATTCTTGGCCATCAGCTCACCGAGCTGGAGCGCGTATTCCCTCACCTTCGAAATGTCAGCACCCGTGACGCGATATTGTATCGGCCAGCCGACCGGCGGCCCGAGTTCAAGCGGGTAAACACGCGCAACGACACTCGGGAATTCATCGGCCATGAGCTTTTCGAGCTTCTTGTGCAGCCGCTCCCGTGCCGGCACGTCCTTGGCCACGATCACCGCCTGCGAGAAGAAGCTGTTGGGAAGCTGGACATTCAACGGCAGATAGAAGCGGATCGCACCGCGCCCGACATAGGTGCTCCAGCGCGCCACATCGGGGTCGTCCTTCAGCGCCGCATCGAACCGCTTGGCGATATTCTCGCTGGCATAGATCGATGCATTCTGCGGCAGACTGAGATCGACCAGCAGTTCCGGCCGGTCGGATGACGGGAAGAACTGACGCGGGATCAGCGGCAATGCCAGGAACGACGCGACAAACATCGCGATCGTCAAGGCAATGGTCAGCCAGCGTGCGCGGATCGCGAGCGTCAGGAAGTTCTTGTATGTCCGGAAGACGAAGCCGGGTTCGCTGCTTTGCGCGGCTGCCGGCGGTTTCAGAATGGCAATGCCGAGCAGTGGCGCAAAGATGACAGCCACGAACCAAGACACGATCAGCGTGATGCCGACAACGGCAAAGAGCGAGAAGGTGTATTCACCAGCCGAGCTTGCCGCAAAGCCCACCGGCACGAAGCCGGCGATGGTCACCAGCGTACCGGCCAGCATGGCGAAGGCATAAGTCCGGAAGGCAAAGGTTGCTGCCTCCACCTTGTCGTCGCCATGCGCCAGCCGCGTCAGCATCGCATCGGTTGTCGTCATCGCATCGTCGACCAGAAGCGCGAGCGCGATGATCAGCGCACCGAGCGAAATGCGCTGCATGTCAATATTGGCGATCTCCATCATGGAAAACACGATGGCGAGCGTCAGGGGAATCGCTGTCGCGATCACAAGACCCGGCCGCACGCCGAGACTGATAAAACTGACGACCAGAATGATGGCGACCGCCTGCCAGAGCGACGTCATGAATTCCGAAATCGCGCTTTCGACCGTCACCGCCTGATCGGCAACAAGGCGCGGCTCGACACCGAGCGGCAAACTGGCATTGAGTTTCGCCATAGCCGCCTTGATGTTCTTGCCAAGGGCAAGGATGTCGCCGCCGTCACGCATGGCAATCGCCAGACCAATCGCGGGCTCGCCATTCACACGGAACATCGGCTGCGGCGGATCAGAGAAGCCACGGCGCACGTTGGCGATATCGCTTAACCGCAACATGCGCCCCCCCACGGAGAAGTTGATGTTCCGGACATCTTCTTCGGAGATGAACGCGCCGGAAACTCGCAACATCAGGGTTTCGTTCTCGGTCTGAACCGCGCCGGCCGGCTGCACGATGTTCTGTGCCTGCAATGCGGCGATCAGAGACGAGCGATCGAGACCCAGCGTCGCCAGATCCTTGGTTGAGAACTCGACGAAGATTCTTTCGTCCTGCGCACCCAGGATCTCGATCTTCGACACATCAGGGACATGCAGCAATTCTGAGCGGACATTCTCGACATAATCGCGCAATTCCCGATGGGAGAAGCCGTCCGCCGTGAAGCCGTAGATGATGCCGAACGTATCGCCAAAATCGTCATTGAAGCCCGGACCGACAATGCCGGCCGGCAAGGTGCCACGGATATCGCCGATGCTCTTGCGCACATGATACCAGATGTCCGGTACTTCGCGCGCTGTGGTGCTGCCTTTCAGATTGACGAAGATCGTAGTGACGCCCGCGCGCGTGAAGCTGCGGAGAAAATCAAGATTGGGGGTTTCCTGCAGCTTGCGCTCCAGCCGCTCGGTGACCTGCTTGAGCGTTTCCTCGACCGTCGCGCCGGGCCAGGCCGCCTGCACGACCATGGTCTTGATAATGAAGGTCGGATCTTCCGCGCGGCCGAGCCGATAATAGGAGGCGAGACCGGCAAACACCGCAATGATCATCAGATAGATGGTGATGGAGCGATGCTTGAGCGCCCATTCCGACAGATTGAACCCGCTCATGGATTGCGTCCCAGCAGCCGGACCTGCTGACCCGGATGCAACGCCTGCACGCCTGCGGTCACAACGATCTCGCCATTCTCAAGACCGTTCGAAATGGAGACCTGGTTCTGGTCGAAGCGCACCACGTCCACATGGCGGAGCGAGACGGTGTTCTTCTTCGGATCAACCACCCAGACCGATGGCTGCTGGTTGGCCCGCGTCAGCGCGCTGGCCGGAATATCGAACACCGACACAGCCGCAAGCTCCATGCGGCCGATCACCGTCGCACCCAGCCGCATGGCCTCCGGCGGATCGCTCAGACCGACCTTGACCTCGAAGGTCCGTGTGACGGGATTGGCCTGCGGCGATACCTCGCGAACGTGACCCTGCACCGAGACTCTCGGATCGTCACTGAGCGTCACGGTGATCGCCGGATCGCTCGGCGCCGAACGGATCAATTGCGCGGGAATATCGAAGACAGCATCGCGGCCGCCCTTGCGTGCAAGACGAACGATCATCTGTCCGACCTGCACCACCTCACCCGCCCGCGGCCCCGTTGCCGTGACGGTGCCCGGTGCATCGCCCTTCAGGTCAGTGAAACCGACGAGATCCTCGGCCGTCTTCAATTGCGCTCGGGCCGCATCGACCTGCGCTTCGGCGGTCTGCAGGGCCTGTGTCGCCTGGTCGTGATTGACGCGTGTGGTCCATCCCTGCTTGAGCAGCGTATCCTGCCGCTCAAAGTGATTGCGTGCCTGGGTCAATTGGCCTTCCGCCGCGGTCAGATTAGCCTGCGCGGTACGAAGCGCGTTCATTTCATTCTGAGGCTCGAGCTGCGCGACGAGCTGGCCGGTCTGGATACGATCGCCAAGATTGGCGGCAACCTTCTGCAAACGGCCGGAAATCCGGAATGCGAGCGAAACCTCGTCTTCGGCCTCGATACGACCCGTGAAAGTGAGCGGCACGCCAGCCTGCTTGCGCTCCACCTTGACACTGCGAACGGGCCTGATGTCCGGCTCGGCCTTTTCGCTTTCACGCGAACAGGCACCAAGCAAAACCGGAACAGTCAACACCATGACGACCGCGGAAAATGTCCGGCGCATGGACATCCGGCAGAGATCAGAAGCCGACATTGCTCAAATTCTCCTTCAACGCGTTCAACGCGACTTCTGAAATTCCGTGCGGGCGAGCACCAAACACCGCAATTGCGGCCGCAGCATCATCCGATCTTGCCAAGCTCGGTCTTCAACTTGGCTTCCTCTTCGTTCGACAGTGATGTCTTGAGGATACGTGGCTTGTACGGCTCGATTTCCGGCAGCACCTTGTCTTCTGTCACGCTCTTGACGAGGACGAACAGAGCCGAAGAGCCTTGGGGGATGGTCTGACCGAGGTTCTTGATGAAATCGTCATTGATGCCAAAGTCCGCCAGAGAGCCCGACAGGGCGCCAGCGC
>JAEXXW010000438.1 GCA_023405565.1 Pseudomonadota bacterium | reverse complement strand
AGCCAGCGCCGCGCGGCTGAGCCAGACGCTCTTATCCGCATCGCCGGCCGATGTGATTGCGACCGCAATCGCATCCGTCGCAGCAGGCCGGCTCGCGGTCGTGTCGTCCTTCGGAACGGAATCGGCGGCGCTTCTGAAATATGTCGCGGATGTCGATCGCGCTTTGCCGATTCTGTTTCTTGATACCGGCTGGCTGTTCGACGAGACCCTGGTCTATCGCGACGAACTGGCGCGATATTTCGGCCTGAAGGATGTGCGTTCGCTGAAGCCGTCAATCGAATTGATCGAGCGTCGCGATCCGGCGCGCGATTTGTGGCTGAACGATACTGATAGCTGCTGTCACATCCGCAAGGTTCGGCCGCTGTCCGATGCGCTTGGGGCCTTCGATGGCTGGATCAATGGCCGCAAGCGCATGCATGGTGGAGAGCGTTCATCCATCGCGCATGTTGAAGCCGATGGCCGTTTGCTGAAGTTCAATCCGCTTGCGGCGCTGACGAAGGACGAGCTGGACGATATCTTCGCCGCGTCCGGTGCGCCGCGCCATCCGCTGGAGAAGATGGGCTTTGCGTCGGTCGGCTGCATGCCTTGCACCAGCAGGACGCAACCCGGCGAGCCCGCCCGGTCAGGCCGCTGGCGAGGGACCAACCGGACCGAATGCGGTATCCACCAGATGGGTGAGGCCCACGGAGCGGGTTGCGGATGCTGACCTGAAGCCTTTCCGCTTCAATGCAATCAGGACCAGAGCTTCGGCTTTTGTTGCTGCCTTGTCTTCACGCGAAGCGGGTGATGCAGTCCGCATTCGCGTTAAGATACAATTAGCCATCATTCAATATAAAGAATCGCTGAGCGATCCAGTCGTGCCGTGGCCAAGAGCCCGCATCGTCTGTCGCCGGAAATGCTCGGCTCACCTCCAAGGATTGAGCGGAACGGATGAAGGCATTCATCGGTCTTTGTTGTGCCGGACTGCTCGGTTACGGCGTTTATTCGCAGTTCGTCGAGACGCGTGATCCGGCTGCGACCGGCAGCGTTCGTGCGACCTCGCCACGAGCAACACAGGACGATCCGCGGAGCGGTCTCAACGTCTTCAATATCGACTGGCGCAGGGACGGGTATGGTCTTGCAGCCGTCGTCAATGTCGCGGTGAAAAACAACAATAACTATGCGGTTCAGCTCGAGCGTATCGCTTGCGACTTTCGGGACAAGACCGGCGGCAAGACCGAAGAGCATTCGCAAGGGGTGTTTGCTGTCATTCCCGCCCACGGCCAGCAGATCGTGAAGAATGTCGGTCTTGGCTTTGTCGATGCACAACTTCAGGGCGTGGGATGCAAGGTATCGGCTGCCCGGAAAGGGTAGCAGATCCCATTCGCTGGCCTTGCGGCTGCCGTGGCCGACGTTTGCAGGGAAATGGTGCTCTGTGCGAACCGCGCCCGTCTGGCCGCCATTCCGGATGGAATGGCGCGCCCAAGGGGAATCGAACCCCTGTTTTCGCCGTGAAAGGGCGACGTCCTAGACCGCTAGACGATGGGCGCTGACCGGTCGTGCAAGACCGGGCGTGTGTATAGAGACGGTTTGCCCGGGACGCAACAGGCTTCCTTTGCGTCTTACCAATGGCCTGTATTGGGCATCGATTTCCAGGGTTCCTGCGGGGGCAGGGCATCGCCTTTTTGCAGCAGCTCGATCGACTGATTGTCGGGTGAGCGGATAAAGGCCATCTGCCCGTCGCGTGGCGGGCGGTTGATAGTGACGCCGGCCTTCATCAGCCTCTCGCAGGTGGCGTAGATGTCGTCGACCTCATAGGCGAGATGGCCGAAATGCCGGGCCTCGCCATAATGCTCGGTGTCCCAGTTGTAGGTCAGCTCGATGAGCGATCCGGGACGCCCCAGCTTGCGCGATTCCTCGACCAGCTTTTCGTCGCCAGGCGCCATCAGGAAGACCAGTGTGAAGCGGCCCTTCTCATTGTCGTAGCGGTGCGACTCTTTCAGGCCGAGCTTGTTGCAATAGAAGTCGAGCGCGGCATCGAGGTCGCGCACACGCAGCATGGTGTGGAGATATCGCATCGTCATGGTCCGAAATTCGCCGTGGCAAAGGGGATCGGGTCTCAGGTAAGCGCCGCCGGGCGTCAGCACAAGTGAAGGTTTTGCGGCGCGCCGCATGTGGATAGCGCGGTCTCGCGGCTTGCGCGCCGGTTGTGCGGCCGATACCTCCGAAGGAGGACAATACGGGAGAGGTCCATGCAGAAAGTTGATCTGGACGCGATGTCGATCGAGGAACTCGCGAAGCTGCGCGACAATGCGACCGCCAAGCTCGCCGAGAAGGTCGAGGCTCGCCAGAAGGAGCTTGAGGCCGAACTCGCACGGCTTTCGATCTACGGCAAGCCGCGCAAACCGACGCCGGCGCCGAAAGCGGCCGCCAAGGAACTCCTGAAAGAGATCAAGGACGCAGCCGCGAAGGCCGCCTGATCAAAGATGAAGCAAGGGGCCGCAACGGCCCCTTTTGCTTGTCAGTCATGCGTTCCCACTCTTTCATCACCGTCGCGAAGCGGCGAGACTGTAGCTGGCGTATCAGTTGAGTGGAGATGCGGATGATCGCGCCCGACCTTGAAACCGCGACAAGGCGGCTGGGCGAATTGATCGACGAAGCCGAGCGGGTGGTACCTTTCACCGGTGCCGGCATTTCGACCGAGAGCGGCATTCCCGATTTTCGCTCGCCCGGCGGGCTGTGGACCAACACGCAGCCGATTCCCTTCGACCGGTTCCTGGCAAGCCGGGAGATGCGCGACGAAGCATGGCGACGGCGTTTCGCCATGGAGAAATATTTCGCACAGGCGAAGCCGACGCGCGGACATCGCGCGCTTGCGGCGCTTTATCGCCGCGGCAAATCGCCTGGCGTCATCACCCAGAATATCGACAATCTGCATCAGGCTGCAGGTATCGCGCCGGACGATGTCATTGAGCTGCACGGCAACACGACATTCGCCACCTGTCTCGATTGCAACCGGCGCTACGAACTCGACGTTGTCAAATCGCAGTTCGACGCTGCCGGCCATGCGCCGGATTGCGAGTGCGGTGGCTTTATCAAGTCCGCGACCGTGTCGTTCGGTCAGTCGATGCCGCAAGAGGCGATGCGCCGAGCGCACGAATGGAGCGATGATTGCGATCTTTTCATCGCGATCGGTTCATCGCTCGTGGTGTGGCCGGCGGCGGGTTTTCCATTGCAAGCCAAGAAGAGCGGTGCACGCCTCGTGATCGTCAACAGAGAGCCGACAGAGTTCGACTCCATTGCCGATCTCGTGATCCGTCAGGACATCGGCGACGCATTGTCGCCGCTCATCTCGCATTGATTCGTCAAGGAAACTTTTGCACAGGACGTTTTGAATTCGTTGACGTGGGCGAATTTTCCTCTTTGCCAAATGCAGGCCAGTGTTAGTCTTGATGGGGAGAGATTCGTTCAATCATCCAGAACGGATGGTTACAGGGGAACGGCGGCGCAAGTCATGGCGTCGAACGAAATGGGGCCAAAAGTGTCCGGTATGGGATACGATCTGCGGCAAGATCGTAATGCAGGGGTTGCGGACGAAACCGCCACTGACCTGGTTGAGATTTCCGGTACAATCAAGTGGTTCGATGTGTCGAAGGGCTTCGGCTTCATCGTTCCGGATGATGGATCGGCCGATGTGCTGCTTCATGTGACATGCCTGCGTCGCGACGGTTTCCAGACCGCTTATGAAGGCGCACGTGTTGTTTGCGAGGCGATGAATCGGTCGAAGGGAATGCAGGTGTTCCGCATTCTGTCGATGGATGAGTCGACAGCGATCCATCCGGCACAGATGCCGCCGCCGCGCACGCATGTGACGGTGACACCGACCTCTGGTCTCGAACGCGCGGTTGTCAAATGGTTCAATCGACTCCGCGGGTTCGGCTTCCTCAGTCGCGGTGAAGGCACCGGGGACATTTTCGTCCACATGGAGACGCTCCGCCGCTATGGCATGACCGAACTCCGTCCCGGCCAGACTGTGCTGGTACGGTTCGGACCGGGACCGAAGGGGTTGATGGCTGCCGAAGTGCAGCCGGATGGCGGACCGCACGGACCCGCTTCGCACTAGAGCTTGACCCCGAAAGATAGGATACCATTTTCGGGGTGATGCTTGTGATGTGTCAGCGAGAGGCGTGCTGTGGTGCGTAATGTTTTTTTGAATCTGGTTTTGACAAGGCGGCACCTGATCGCGGTGGCCGCCTTTCTTGTTTTTGCGCTGAATGGCGGCGTTGCTCCGGCCGCCGAGAAGGGCACGCTTGAAATCGTCACCAAGAATGGCGTGCATGTCTTTGCTGTCGAACTCGCAACCAACGATGCGGAACGTCAGAAGGGTCTGATGTTCCGCAAGGAGTTGCCGGAAGGGCAGGGCATGCTGTTCGATTTCAAGCAGGATCAGGACATCTCGATGTGGATGCGCAATACGTACATCCCGCTCGACATGCTGTTCATCAATTCGGACGGACGCATTCGCCGGATTGCCGAAAACACGACGCCGCTGTCGGAGCGCACAATTCCCTCGGGCGGTCCCGTGCGTGGCGTGCTTGAGGTGATTGGTGGTACGGCCAAGAAGCTCGGCATCGCTCCCGGCGATCGTGTCGCGCATCCGATTTTTTCGGGTCGCTGACAGCGCCTGACGACCCCACACGAGACATCGTGGATCGGGGAAGATTGGTCGGGGCAGCAAGATTCGAACTTGCGACCCTCTGCTCCCAAAGCAGATATTTTTAGTAGACAGTTGAGGACTGGGAAGGGCTGTACGTCGTAATAACCAGCAAAACTCACTTTTACCCTCTGTTGTTGT
>JAEXXW010000405.1 GCA_023405565.1 Pseudomonadota bacterium | reverse complement strand
CACACAACGTGCGGGACGAGTTCTCGAGTGCGGCCTACAACAACAACAATGGCAGCAAGCTGTGGAATGGGGCGTGGACTGAAACGGGCGACAATAATAGCGCCACCAGCGGTGAGATCGATATCTCCAGCGGAGTGTTGACGTTCGACAGCGGTATTGATGGCGGCGAAACCATCGAACGCGCTGTCGATCTGACCGGCGCTTTGTCGGCCCAGGTAACGTTCAACTACACGGAAGGTATGGACAACGGTGAAAACATCGTTGTCGAAGCCTGGAACGGAACGGCCTGGCAGCAGATCGGCTCAAAGATATTGGGCAGTGCTGTGGATGGGTCGGACACCTTCTCGGCGGCGCTCACATCTGCCCAGATCGGTTCGTTCTCCAAGGTCCGTCTGCGTGCAGAGGGCGATTGGAGTGGGAGCGACACCTTCTCAGTCGACAACTTCAATATCGCGTTCGTCACACCGACTGGAAACCACACGGCATCCTTCACCGAAAACGGCTCGGCGGTGGCGATTGCCTCGGCGGACAGCCTGATTACCGACGCCGACAGCACGACAATGGCGTCGGCCTCGATCGTGCTGACCAACAAGCAGGCCGGTGATCAGCTGCTGATCGGAGGTGCGGTGGCATCCGGATCGGGGACGTATGGCGGCATCAACTACACGGTGACCGACAACGGCTCGCAGATTGCGCTGGCCCTCGCGGGTCTCGCCAGTGTTGCCGCTTATGAAGCCTTCATCGAGGCCGTCACGTTCCAGAACACCAGTGACAATCCGTCCGAACTGGACCGCATCGTCCAGGTTTCGGTGCATGACGGATATGCCGCGTCGAACGTCGCGACCTCGGTCATCGAGGTGCATGCAGTCAACGATCCTGTCTCGGTGTCGGGGCTGACGGTCACGAATTCCGGCATCAGCTTCACGGCCCATGACGTCGATGATGCAACGCTGAGCCTGACATCGCCGGCTGGAAACGCTTCGATCGCGGCCAATGCCGTGACCAACCATGCGGTCACGGAGGACTTCTTCTCCAGCAGCGGCATGATCACGGTCAGTGATGGCGATTCAAGTGCCGATGTTGTCCATCTCTATCGCGGCAGCTTCTGGGGCGAAGCGCTTAATGCGAGCAGCAATACGAAATCCTCGGCGATCTACGGTTTCGGTGGCAACGACACGTTGACCGGCGGCTCCGCGGCGGACTGGATCTTTGGCGGTGATGGCAACGACACCATCAATGGCGCCCAGAACGACTACATCCTCGATGGCGGGAGCGGGACGGATACGTTGTATGTTGCCGGAGGTTTCACCAGCAGCAGCGATGCCCAGATCGTCAATATCGAGGATGTGACGCTGTCTTCGGCCGGGACGTTGAACCTTTCGAACCAGACCGAAGGGTTCGACATAACCGGCTCCAGCGGCGACGATATCCTGATTGGCGGGTCCGGTTCGGACACGTTCGTGGGTGGTAGCGGCAACGATGTGATCCACTGGAATATCGGCGATGGCAGCGTCGATGGTGGAGCCAACAGCAGCAACAATCTGCTCACCTCCGGCAATCGCGGCGATGTGCTTGTGGTCAAGGGGGTGGTCGACTTCACATCGATCGGCGACATCTTCTCGAATATCGAGACAATCTCGATGCGCGATTCCGAGAATGGAACTGGTAACGAGAACATCACGCTGCACATCAACGATGTGCTGCAGATGGCCGATACAGGGCGAGCCGATCCGGGTGACAATATTCCCGGCAGCAACTACGATAACAATCCGACCCTCCGGATCGATGGCGATGCGGGCGACGTGCTCAACCTCGCGAACGACTCTGGAACCTGGATGGCCGCTAGCGGTGCGACGGGAATTCCCTCGGGCTACAATGCCTACGTCCACGTTGCGAGCGGTTCGACACCGTCTGCCAACGAAGATGCCTATCTGTTCGTTGCCACCGGCATCACGGTCAATGGTCTGAACACATAGGGAAATGATCTTTGGATAAATGATCTTGGATCACGAAAAAGGGGCGCCTCGGTGCCCCTTTTTTTGTTTGCCTCGTTATGTGGCGCGATCAGTTGAGTGCACCGCGCAGCGCGCCGCGTTCAAGGCGGCCGGCAGGAACGCTGTCCTCCGCAGGCAAACGCTTGGCATAGGGCGCAGCCAGCAGTTTCACGCCTTCCTGGTCGAGCGCGAAGAGCGGCGTGAAGTTATGCATGCGGTGGTCTTCGGGGATCGTTGCGAAGCGGTTGTCGAGAATGAGCCAGCGTCCATCGAGCCGCGCCGCCAGCACCGCATGATCGTCGCGCGATAGGCGGTCGCGCACGAGAACAAAGCGCAGGTCGGCCTGCGGATAACCGGCCTCGCGCAGGATCACATATTTCGCGATCGCATAGTCCTCGCAGTCGCCGCGGCGCGCCACAAGGGCGGCGAGCGGCGCACTCCAGCGATCGGGCTCTCCGTGCTGGGCCATGTCGCTGGTATAGCGGAGCGCGCCATTGATGTGGCGGTTGACTTCGTCCAGCCGTGTGCGGCCTTCATGCGCCTTCACCATGTCGAGGATGGCAAGGAACTGGCGGGCAGCCGGCGTGCAATCAGCGGCATCCGCACGGCAGCGCGCAATCACGACGGCTTCGCCGGCGATCTCGCTTGTGAGGCCCCGCCATTTGCGCCAGAGCGGACCTTCGGGGGCGCGGAAGGCGGACAGGCCGAAAGGCTCGCTGCTGTCCGGCGGCAGGCTTCCGCGTAATGGTGTGTCCGAC
>JAEXXW010000341.1 GCA_023405565.1 Pseudomonadota bacterium | reverse complement strand
GCTCAGGGTTCGCCGACTTTCAGATCCGGCGCGTCCGGATGCTTGATGCCGACGACATGATAACCGGCATCGACATGGTGGATTTCACCGGTCACGCCGCGCGACAGGTCCGACAGGAAATAGGCTGCTGAATCGCCGACTTCGTCGAGCGAGACATTGCGCCGCAGCGGCGTGTTGTATTCATTCCATTTCAGGATGTAGCGGAAGTCACCGATACCTGACGCCGCCAGCGTCTTGATCGGACCCGCCGAAATCGCGTTCACGCGGATATTTTGCTGACCAAGATCGGCGGCCAGATAACGCACCGACGATTCCAGCGCCGCTTTCGCAAGGCCCATGACGTTGTAGTGCGGCATCCATTTCTCGGCGCCGTAATAGGTCAGCGTCAGCATCGATCCGCCATTCGTCATCAGCTTCTCGGCCCGCTGGGCGATGGCCGTGAACGAGTAGCAGGAGATCAACATCGTCTTCACGAAGTTGTCCTCGGTCGTATCGATATAGCGGCCGTCGAGCTGATCCTTGTCGGAAAAGGCGATGGCATGAACCAGGAAATCCAGCGATCCCCAGGCGGCCTGAACGGCCTGAAAGACCGCGTCGATTGTCGCAGGCTCGGACACATCGCAATGGCCGACCACGATCCCGTCAACCTCCTCCGCCAATGGCTCGACCCGCTTCTTCAGCGCGTCACCCTGGTAGGTGAAGGCAAGGTCCGCCCCATGGTTGTGGCAAGCCTTGGCGATTCCCCAGGCGATCGAACGGTTATTGGCGACCCCCATGATCAACCCGCGTTTTCCGCGCATGAGGCCAGGTGCGTCCGGCATTGATGTTCCTTTTTTGAGGCACTTTCAGGCGGTCACCTTGTGGCATAGGGCCTCCGGACCATCAAGAACCGGTCCGATTATGCCCTGTGGGCCGTCATGGAGACGTCAATTTCGGAATAGTGATATACTAGCGGTGTTGTTCCAAGCATGACACCACAACCGCCAAGATGCCATTTCCCGGCGCCCGGAATCCCGGGATAGTCGGGAGGATCACCCAAGTGACTGATTCCGGGGACCGTCACCGATGAGCAGCTTTCGGCAGGATGTGGAAACCAACGTTCCGGCGCTGCGGCGCTATGCGCGGGCACTGACCCGCGATGGCGAACTGGCCGACGATCTGGTGCAGGACACGCTCGTCCGTGCGTTGCGCTCCGAGCATCTGTTCCATGGTGGGGAGATCCGCTCATGGCTGTTCACCATCCTGACCAATCTCAATCGCAATCGCCTACGCTCTTTGGCTCGTCGTCCGTTGACCTCGACACTGGACGACAGCGACGCTCCGGATTCGGCCGGTCCCGAAGCGGGTGGCCGCGATATCGAACGCGCGCTCGACCTTCTTGTCGAAGACCAGAAGCAGGCTCTGTTGCTGGTCGTGCTGGAGGGGTTGTCCTATCGCGAAGTCGCCGAGGTCCAGGGCGTTCCGATCGGCACCGTCATGTCGCGGCTCGCGCGGGCACGGGCTCAAATCAAAGCCTATCTCGACGGCGAGCGCCCGGCGCTGCGGCGCGTGAAATGATCGAGAGGTGACCGATGATCAATCGTGAATCACCCGTCACAGAAGACGAACTGCACGCCTTTGTGGATGGTGAATTGCCGTCAGACCGGGAAGCCGCGGTTGAGGCCTGGCTGGCATCGCATCCCGAGGATACCGCACGGGTGGCAGCGTGGCAGTCTCAGGCCGACACCATCCGCGCACGCTTCGGTAACACCGTGAACGAAGCGGTGCCGCCGCATTTGAAGGTCGATTCACTGCTGCGCTCCGGCCGGAACTGGCGTGCCGTCGCGGCGGCCGTCGCGGCGGTTGCATTTCTCGGCGGAGGGATTGCTGGCTGGATGGTGCGTGACACCACCGAAGTCACCGCGGCGCCAGGCGATCCCGCCGAACAGATCGCGCAATATGCATTGGCCGCACACAAACTCTATATCGGCGAAATCCGACATCCCGTCGAAGTGGGGGCATCCGAGGCGCACCTGACGCCATGGCTGTCACGCCGCCTCGGCACAACTTTACGCATTCCCGACTTCTCGGCTTTCGACATGAAGCTGCTGGGTGGCCGTCTGCTGCCGGGAGAAACCGGGCCTGCGGCGCTTCTCATGTACGAGAACGGCAATGGCGACCGGATCACCTTCTATTCTGCCAAACTGCCCGGGCCGCAGATGTCCTTCCGCTATTATCAATCGGACAATGTCGCAGCGATCCGTTGGGTGGTGAGCGACTACGCTTATGTGGTCAGCGGTCCGGCCGACAAGATGCGCCTGAAGGAACTGGCCAAGGCCGCGTTCGAGCAGCTTGAGAACCGGGCGCCGCCTCCCCCTGCCAGCCGCTCGTCGAATGAGCCCATGATCAGCAGGCGAGGAACGTAAGCGACGGGGCTGACGGCGTGACATCAGCCCCAAGCACCTGAGCCCAAGGACCTGAGCCCAAGGACCTGAAACGTCCTAGCCAAAATCCTTGCGCGGATCGTATGGCTTTTCGTCACGCATCTTGCGCATCAGCTCTTCGAGCTCATTGTCGCTCTGATCGGGCAGCATAATGCGGATCGTTGCCAGCAGATCGCCCTTCCCGCTCTTGTCGGGCAAGCCTTTGCCCTTGAGACGGAATGTCCGGCCACCATTGGTGTTGGCCGGGATCGCAAGTTCCACTGCACCGTCGAGTGTCGGCACACGGACTTTGCCACCCAGCACCGCCTCATAAAGCGTGATCGGCAGTTCGAAGCGGATATTCGAGCCATCGCGCTCAAAATAAGGATGCTTGGCGATGTTGACGGTGATGATGGCATCACCCGGCGTGCCGCCGGCGCCCGCAAAGCCCTGCCCCTTGAGCCGGATCTGCTGCCCGTCGGACAGACCAGCCGGGATTTTGACATCCACTTCCTTGCCGGTCGGCAGATAAACGCGACGTGAACCGCCATGGGCCAGATCGGACAGGGATATCGTGACTGAAGCCGCCACGTCCTGCCCGGGCGAAGGCGCAAACTCCTCCGGCTCGAACGGCGTACCGCCGGCGCGGGCGCGCGCACGCCCGCCCATCATCTCTTTCAGGATATCGTCGATCCCGCCAAAGCCGCCGCGTGAGCCGCGCTGCTGACCACCTTGCGGTCCCCAGCTAAAGGTCTCGAAATGCATGTCGGGACCGGCGCCGGCGCCACCAAAGCCACCGCCCGGATGCATGCCTTCGAAACCGGTGAAGCGCGGCTTGCCCTCGGCGTCGATCTCGCCAGCATCGAATTGCTTGCGCTTCTTCTCGTCGCCCAGAATCTCGTAAGCGGAATTCACCTCCGCAAAGCGCTCTGCGGCTTTCGGATCGTCCTTGTTGGCGTCGGGATGGTGCTTCTTGGCAAGCTTTCGAAAGGCTGACTTGATCTGGCCAGCCGCAGCCCCCCGCGGCACCCCCAGAACGTCGTAGGGGTCGCGCATTCAATAAACTCCTTGAAAAACAGAGGCCGGCTTGAGCCGGCTTGTTGTTCCCAGATATTTGGGATTGTAGTCCGGTTTTCGCAACGCCGAAGGGCAAAGCCGGTCAGGTTCGCCGCCAGGGTTTGAGCCGGCGCACCTCCCATTTTCCCTTGCCACCCCTGCAGGCCTCGCCTTGCATCCAGGCCTCCGCCTCATCCGTTACATAACTGGCCAGGAAGTCGCGACACAATGCGCCCTCCAG
>JAEXXW010000338.1 GCA_023405565.1 Pseudomonadota bacterium | reverse complement strand
AACAGCGTGGACTTGCCGGAACCTGAAGGGCCTGTCAGCAACACACGTTCGCCGGGCAGAATCTCCGCTTGCGTCGGCGCAAGCAGGTTCTTGCCATCGGGCCGCGCGACCGAAAGAGCATCGATTCGAACGGTTGTTGCAGCCGTATCCGGCGTGACCGCGATTGTCGACGCAGCATGCATCGCCGTCGCATTGTCGAGCGAGCGGTTGAAGCCGCTCAGGCGTTCGATGATCGCCGCCCATTCCGCCATCGTTCGATAGACCGTGACAAAGAATGACAGCGATTCCTGCACGCTGCCGAAAGCGCTTGCAGTCTGCGTCAGCGTGCCGAGCGGCATGTTGCTGGAAAAATAGGCCGGGCTGACGATGATATAGGGGAAAATCACCGCCGCCTGCGAATGGCTCGTCTGGACGAAGATGATCTTTTTCTGGCGCGACATCAGTTGCATGAAGTTATGGATGACATGGCCGAAGCGGTCGCTCAGCCGGCTGTTCTCCGCTGTCTCGCCGCGCAACAGCGCAATCTGCTCGGAATTTTCGCGGACGCGTACGAGGTTGAAGCGGAAGTCGGCTTCGTAGCGTTGCTGCGTGAAATGCAGGGCGGCCAGCGGCCAGCCGACCCAATGCGTCAGGGCCGTGCCGAGCACCGAATAGATCAGCGCGGCCCACACAAGATAGCCGGGAATATGAACCGGCGCACCGAACAGCGTCAGTGGCGCGGCTTCTGACAGTGACCACAGGATCGCGAGGAAAGAAAACAGGGTCACGATCGCGCCGAGCAGCCGCACGGTGATCAGCAGCGTGCGTTCGATGAACTGGTTGATGTCGTCGGCGATACGCTGGTCCGGGTTGTCGGCCGCGTCACCCAGAAGCTGCATGCGGTAATGCGCCGACTGCGCCAGCCAGCGATCGAGATAGTTTTTCGTCATCCAGGTGCGCCAGCGGATCTGGAGCCACTGGTTGAGATAAAGCTGATAAACGGCGAGCACGACAAAAATTGCGGCGAGTATGCAGAAGATCCAGATTTCGCCGACGAAGGAATTCCACTCGCGGTCCTGCAGCGCATTGAAGAAACGCGCATTCCATTGATTGATGAGGACGTTGATGGCGACGATCGATAATTCGATCGCGATCACAGCGCCTAGAAGCACGAGGCCTGGCAAGCGGTCTTCCGACCGGAAATAGGGGATCGACAATCGCCAGATATCGCCGACAAGGCGGTAGAGGTTGCTCACGAATGGCCTTTTATTTTTGGTGCACTGCAAGATGAAATAGGGCGTTCATCCGGACCGGCAATGGGGCCGCCGGCCGCTATGCGACCGACAACATGGATCGCGTGCCTATGCACACGACCTTCGACGCAAAGTCACGACATCGACGAAGGTACCCTTGTGCAAAGGAAACATCCCGTCCAAACTATGACGAAGCTGCCGGAATATCGCACAGGTGCCGGTGGTTAATTAAAAAATCGGCTCAAAAGCCGGAACAATAAAATGGTCGCTAGGGAGAATCTCATGACCAAAAAATCGGAGAAAGTGACGTCGCGTCGCAAGTTTGTTCTGGCGATGGGTGCCACCGCGTCCGCCGCCGTTGCCGCGCCGCGTGTGGCCAAGGCGCAGGGCCCGATCAACATGCGCTGGCAAAGCACATGGCCGTCCAAGGACATTTTCCACGAATTCGCGCTCGATTACGCCAAGAAGGTCAATGACATGACCGGCGGCGATCTCAAGATCGAGGTGCTGCCGGCGGGTGCCGTGGTTCCCGCTTTCCAGCTGCTCGACGCGGTGTCGAAGGGCGTGCTCGATGGCGGTCACGGCGTGATGGTTTACCATTATGGCAAACAGACCGCGCTGGCGCTCTGGGGCTCAGGCCCGGGTTTCGCCATGGATGCGGAAATGCTGCTGGCCTGGCACAAATATGGCGGCGGCAAGGAACTGCTCGAAAAGCTTTATGCCTCGGTGGGCGGCAACGTGGTGTCGTTCCCCTATGGTCCGATGCCGACCCAGCCGCTCGGCTGGTTCAAGAAGCCCATTGCCAAGGCCGACGATCTGAAGGGCCTTAAATTCCGCACCGTCGGCATCTCGATTGACGTGTTCACCGGCATGGGTGCCGCCGTCAATGCGCTGCCCGGTGGTGAAATCGTGTCGGCGATGGATCGCGGTCTGCTCGATGCGGCAGAATTCAACAATGCGTCGTCGGATCGTGCGCTCGGCTTCGCCGACGTGTCCAAGGTCTGCATGCTGCAGAGCTACCATCAGAACGCCGAGCAGTTCGAAATCCTGTTCAACAAGGACAAGTTCAACGCGCTGCCCGACAGGATGAAGTCGATCATCGCGAATGCGGCGGAGGCCGCGAGCCAGGACATGTCCCTGAAGGCGATCGATCGCTACTCGCAGGATTACCAAACCCTGCAGCAGAAGGACAATGTCCGCTTCTTCAAGACGCCGGATGCCATCCTGAAGACCCAGCTCGAGGTCTATGACGAGGTGGTCAAGAAGAAGTCGGCCGAAAATCCGATGTTCAAGGAAATCCTGCAATCGCAGCTCAAATTCGCCGAACGTGCGACCAAGTGGGAGCAGGACACGGTGGTCAATCGCCGTATGGCCTACGACCATTACTTCGGCGCCAACGGCGCGGCCAAGAAGATCTAGGAAGCCCCTGACCTGACGGAGCACCATTCGGTACGTTGCGACCGGATGGTGCTTTGCATTACCGGGGCACTCTTGGCGATTGGCTGTGACGATGACTGTTCAACGTTTTCTTTTCGCCATCGACGGTATCAGCACATGGGTCGGCAAAGCCGCCTCGTGGCTGATGATCGTTCTGACGGTGGTTGTCTGCGCGGAAGTGTTCAAGCGCTACATCCTGAACATGCCGACGTCGTGGATCTTCGATCTGAACAACATGCTCTACGGCTCGTTGTTCATGCTCGCTGGCGCCTATACGCTGGCGCAGAACGCGCATGTCCGTGGCGATTTCCTCTACAGCTCGATGCGTCCGCGCACACAGGCGGCGCTCGATCTCGTGCTGTATATCGTCTTCTTCTTTCCGGGCATCGCCGCGCTGATCTACGCCGGATACACCTTCGCCGCCGAATCGTGGCGCATCGCCGAGCATTCCAACGTCACGGCGGATGGACCACCGGTCTATCACTTCAAGACCATCATCCCGATCGCTGGCTCGCTCATCATGCTCCAGGGCCTCGCCGAGATCGTGCGATGCATCGTCTGTCTGAAAACCGGGCAATGGCCCGAGCGGCTGAAAGACGTCGCCGAAACGGACGTGATCGAGGAGCAATTGGCCCATAGCGAATATGTCGACGCGGAGTCGCGCGAAGTCGCCATCCAGAAGGCCAAGAATATCGACGAGACTGCGCGCCAGCGCGGCATGGGCGGGGATTTGTTGACATGAGTGATCCGGCACTCGGACTTTTGATGCTGGCGCTGATTGTCGTCGTCATCATGATGGGTTTTGCCACCGCCTTCACGTTGATGGGCCTTGGCATGTTCTTCGGGTTCATCGCGTTCTATGTGCCGGGCCAGGCCTGGACCGATAATCGCGTGTTCGACCTGATGGTCCAGCGCACCTATGGCGCGATGACCAATGATGTTCTCATCTCCATCCCGCTCTTCGTCCTGATGGGATATGTGATGGAGCGCGGCGCGCTGGTCGACAAGATGTTCTATTCGATCCAGTTGGCCTTCCGGCGTGTGCCGGCATCGCTCGCCATCGCGACGCTGATTGTCTGCACCTTCTGGGGTATTGCCTCGGGCCTTGTCGGCGCCGTTGTCGTGCTGATGGGGGTCATTGCCTTCAATCCGATGCTGAAGGCCGGCTATGACGTGAAGCTTGCGTCCGGTGTCATCACCGCCGGCGGCACGCTCGGCATCCTCATCCCGCCGTCGGTCATGATCATCGTGTATGCAGCGGTGGCCGGGCAATCGGTGGTGAAGCTTTATGCCGCGGCGATGTTCCCGAGCTTCTTCCTGGCCTTCCTGTATCTCATCTACATTCTCGGCTGGGCGCTCATCAATCCGAAGATCGCACCGAAATTGCCGGACGAGCAATTGACGGTGCCGGTGCCGGACTGGATGCCGAAGCTGCAGAGCGCCTATTCGAACAACATGTTCGTGGCGCTGATCTCCGCCATGCTGTCGCCGGCGAAGGCGCAGGCGATCGATGCGGAAGGGCGTCCACTCAGCCGCTGGGTCTTGTTCAAGAACTTCATCGCCTCGCTCGTGCCGCTCGGCCTCATCGCCGGCACCCTGTGGCTTGTCTGGTGGTATGTCGTCATTCATCAGCGCAAGGGCGCCGAAGAGGAACTGCCGGAGGGTCTGCAGCCGCTCGGCGGTCCCGTCTCGACCAATACGACACCCGCCGAAATGGGGCCGAGCGACAGCTTCTACATCTGGTTCGCAGTCATCGTCGCCTTGGCCGCGATCGTCATGGTG
>JAEXXW010000307.1 GCA_023405565.1 Pseudomonadota bacterium | reverse complement strand
ACCATTATGAGATTTTATCCGTGCTCTTTTCTTGGGTGAAACCATCGCCACGTCGCGCGATCCGGCCTTTCGTGACAATGCCAGTCGTGGCAGAGCACGTTCTGCCTGTCTGAGAGATTTGGTGTCGATCAAGCATCGCCCTTCCATGAAGGGCCAGGTCTGTTCGGTGCAGGGCTTGTCATGTGGCTTTTCCGGGGTCGTCACGCGAATGTCACGCGGCGCGGCTGCGTTGGCCAAATCGGTGAGCTGATTGGAGTGCACGTGAAGAACCGCCAGAAGGCCGACACCGATCACTGCGACAGTCCCGCTTGTCAGAGCAATGGCCGCCAGAAGGCCTTTCCGGCGCTGCTGCGGGCGCAATCCACCATCAAAAGACGCCTGGAATATGCTGAAAGCTGACATACCCTTGTCCCCTGTCAGCCCCCGCAACATCCCGCGGTTTAACGTTCTCGGCACACGGTCGTTCCCCATCGATAAATTCAGCAAAGCCGTATTCACGGGGATTTGCGTTTGATGGTTTTGGAAGCATTGATGGCGAGGCGAAAAGGATAATCGATGCCGATCGACAGACGACGCTTCGCAGCCCTTCTGGCGCTTTTGACGATGCCCCTCGGCTCCGCCCGCCTCGCCGCTCAGGCCATGAGCCGGGCGACGGCGTTCGGTTTTTCGTTCAAGACCCTGGATGGGAATGAAATCAAGCTCGCGGACCATGGCGGCAAGGCGATCCTGGTCGTGAATACGGCATCCTTGTGTGGATATACGCCCCAATATGCGGGCCTCGAGTCGCTCTGGGCCCGTTACCGGAGCCGTGGCCTCCTGGTGCTCGGTGTCCCGTCCAATGACTTTGGCGATCAAGAGCCCGGCGGGGCATGCGACAGCGCATCGCCATGGGGTGACGTTCCCGTTGACCGAAAAGGTTTCAGTCAAGGGCGACAATGCGCATCCGTTCTACCGCTGGGCGGCCGTGCAGCGTCCCACCGAACAGCCGCGATGGAACTTTCACAAGTATCTGGTCGGACGCGACGGTTCTCTTGTCGCTGCCTTTCCATCGGCGATCGAGCCGACCGATCCGCGGATCATCGTGACAATCGAGCGGGAACTTCTGGCCTCGTAAGGTCCCTTCCGCTGTGGATGTCCCGGAAAGGGATTTCCTGTGGAACAAATCGTGTCTGACACGCCACAACTAACCATATTTCATTAACAATCATGGCGAGATCGGGCTGATTCGTTGACTCCAGCCCGGAGACGCGCTTTCCATGGAAAATCAGTGGCTAACGAGCATAAGCTCCGCCACTTCTTGAGGGGGTTCCATCATGCGCACCTCTTTCGCATGTGTTCTTTTTGTGTCCGCATCACTTCTTGGCGGCCCAGCATTTGCTCAGACGTCCGGACCTGCCGCGAAATGCGACAATCCCAATGCGCTTGGCGTTGCGCGAACGGTCGAAATCGATACCACCGGTGGACCGGGCTTTGGCTTCGAACATTTCAAGCAGCACGATTTCCTGCGCGCCAATGAAGTCCTTTTGACCTTCGACGATGGCCCGTGGCCCGTGAACACGCCGGCTGTGCTGAAAGCGCTGGCGGATCATTGCACCAAGGCCACCTTCTTCATCGTCGGCAAACACGCGACTTACCATCCCGAGATCCTGAAGCAGGTTTACGATGCCGGCCATACGGTCGGATCGCACACCTGGTCGCACCAAAATCTGAACCGCAAGACGCTGACGCCGGAACAGGCGAAGGCGGAGATCGAAAAGGGAATCAGCGCCGTCAGCATGTCGCTCGGTACGCCGGCCGCCCCCTTCTTCCGCTTCCCGGCTTTGCAGCATCCGCCGGAACTCGTGACCTATCTCGGCGAACGCAACGTGGCGATGTTCTCGACCGATCTCGACTCGTTCGACTTCAAGGCCCGCAAGCCGGACCAGGTGATCAACACGATCATGTCGAAGCTGAAAAAGTTCGGCAAAGGCATCGTTTTGATGCACGACTTCCAGCATGTGACGGCGGAAGCCCTGCCCGAGTTGCTCAATCAGCTCAAGGCAAACGGCTACAAGGTCGTTCACATGCGTGCAAAAGAAACGGTGAAATCGATGGCCGAGTATGACGAAGCGATCAAGAAGGAAGCCAAGCTTCCGACCGTCAGCCAGCGTCCGACGGCAAGCGTGGTGCGCACCGTCGACTGATCGCCATCGCACTATTCGAATTGGTAAGATCGCCGGGCTTGCCCGGCGATTTTCTTTTTGCGTCCGCGACGTCACAATGACGGAACAGTGACAGGATCAGACCGAGACCACATGCCCTATCGTTTCATCGGCTACGCCATCATTTCGAACGACGGGATGCTCGCCGATGCCTCCGGGGTCATTCCGCCGTCGCTCATCGTGAAAGCCGATCAGGATTTCTTCATGCGTGGGCTCGATGCGGCCGCCGCGCTCGTGCACGGTCGCAACTCGGCCGAGCAGCCGACCTCCCCCAGTCGGCGCCGGCTGATTGCGACCCGCAAGATCGCCATGACGTCACAACCAGCCAACAATCCGAATGCCCTGTTGTGGAATCCGGAAGGGATATCGGTCGACGCCGCGCTCCATGAACTGGGCACGACCGGCGATGACATCGCCATCATCGGTGGCACCGACATCTTCGGATTATTCCTGCCCCGTTATGACGTCTTTCATCTGACCCGCGCGCCGGATGTCACCCTCACCGGCGGCCGCCCCGTTTTCCCCGAGGTGCCCTCACAATCCCCGGAAAGCTTGCTGCAAGCAGCCGGGTTGATACCGGGCCAACCTCAGATCCTCGATCAGGCACGCGGTATTAAGGTCGTGTCATGGACGCGCGCCAACGCCGATTGACATTTTCCGGCTGGCAACGTGCGGTAGCAAGATAAGGGTGACGCTGCCCAAGAATCAGGCGATGATTCTTCTTACGAACTTCGATTCGTTTTTTTGATTGGTCACGAGGGACCGGCGATTGTTGGGGGCCGATCCCGCAGAGGTTCCTCCCGCGTGGCGTATCAAACTTGGGGCGGCTCAATTGGCCGCCCTCCTCCTTCCGGACATGCCATCACCACAACGGGTGCGCGTCAGCGATAATAACGCCGCGGCTGGTATGGCCCTGCGGGCGGATAACCGGCGAAACGCGGATTGATGGCACAATCACCACCGGTCGCCGATACCGCCGTCTGGCATTGTTCGAAGGTGAAATAGGCGCAGTCCATCTGTCCGTCATAGGCACGCACGCACCATTTCGGCGCCGGGCCGCGCCACGCTTTCGCATCCGTCACAGCACCAGCAACCATGGCTCCGGCAATGATACCGCCGAGCACAAGACCACGCGTCAGAAAGCGCGACATTTTCAAAGCTCCTTACCTCTACAGCCGTTCCGTCAGAGGATCGTCATAACGATAGGCCGACGGCCGCCACGAACCCAGAACGAAAAATACCAGCAAGCCACCGATCAGCGACACGTTCTTCAACGCGTTGATCATATTGGCTCCACGCTCCGCGCCGGTCATCGTCCAGAACGGATGAAAGTAGTAGATCGTGGCAATCGTAAACAGAATCAGAAGCACGGCACCTGCC
>JAEXXW010000302.1 GCA_023405565.1 Pseudomonadota bacterium | reverse complement strand
GCGCCAAGGGGGAATTTATATGACCGACACACCGCTGTGGATACCGAGCCCCGAGCGCGTGGCTGGAACGCAGGTCATGGACTTCATGCGGCAGGTCAATGACCGGCATGGACTGTCCTTGAAGACTTACAAAGAGTTGCATGCCTGGTCAGTCGCCCATCCGGATCTGTTCTGGGATCAGGTATGGGATTATTGCGGCGTCATCGGCGAGAAAGGCACGCGCCTGCTGATTGATGGCGACAGGATGCCGGGCGCCCAGTTCTTCCCCGATGCCACGATCAATTTCGCCGAGAATCTCCTGCGCAAGACCGGCTCCGGCGAGGCCATGGTATTCCGCGGCGAGGACAAGGTGTCCTACCGCCTGACATGGGATGACGTTCACGCTCTGGTGTCGCGTGCGCAGCAGGCCCTGAAGGCCGCCGGTATCGGCAAAGGCGATCGCGTCGCCGCCATGCTGCCCAATCTGCCCGAATCGGTGGCGCTCATGCTGGCGGTCACTTCGCTCGGTGCGATCTGGTCATCCTGCTCGCCGGATTTCGGCGAGCGTGGGGTGCTCGACCGCTTCGGCCAGATCGAGCCGAAGGTGTTTCTGGCCGTCGATGGCTATTGGTACAATGGTAAGTCGATCGATCTCACCGAACGCTTGGCAGCCATTGCGGGGCAGCTTCCGACTGCCCAGAAAGTGGTCATCGTTCCTTATTTGAAAACTGCCGACACAGTGGCTGCCGCCGTGCCGCGCGCCGTGACGCTCGATGCGTTCCTTGCGCCCTTCACCGCAAAGCCGGTGACCTATGAACGCGTGCCGTTCAATCATCCGGTCTACATTCTCTATTCGTCCGGCACGACCGGCGTGCCGAAATGCATCGTGCATGGCGGCGGCGGTACGCTGCTGCAGCACTTCAAGGAGCATCGCCTGCAGAGCGATGTCCGCGATGGCGACCGCGTCTTCTATTTCACGACGCTGGGCTGGATGATGTGGAACTGGCTGGTCTCCGGCATCGGCGTCGGCGCGACGCTCATCCTCTGGGATGGCTCGCCCTTTGCGCCGAAATCCGAAGTGCTGTTCGATTATGCGCAGGACGAGAAGATCACGTTGTTCGGCACATCGGCGAAATACATCGATGCCTGCAAGAAGGCCGGTGTGGCCCCGGCCAGGACACACGATCTTTCCTCCGTCCGGGTGATGACGTCGACCGGCTCGCCACTCGCCGCCGAAAGCTTCGACTACGTCTATTCCGACATCAAGAGCGACATCCATCTCGCCTCGATCTCGGGCGGCACCGATATCGTGTCGTGCTTTGTGCTGGGCGATCCAACCGCGCCGGTCTGGCGCGGCGAGATCCAGGCGGCCGGCCTCGGCATGGCCGTCGATGTCTGGTCCGATGACGGCAGGCATATCGAACAGGAGAAGGGCGAGCTTGTCTGCACGCGGCCCTTCACCGCGATGCCGGTGATGTTCTGGAACGATCCCGACGGCAAGAAATATCGTGCTGCCTATTTCGAACGCTTCCCGAATGTCTGGTGCCACGGCGATTTCGCCGAATGGACGAAGCATGGCGGCCTGATCATCCATGGGCGTTCCGACGCGACGCTCAATCCGGGTGGTGTGCGCATCGGCACGGCGGAAATCTATGCGCAGGTCGAGCAGATCCCCGAAGTGATGGAAGCCATCGCCATCGGTCAGGATTTCGATAACGACGTGCGCGTCGTGCTATTCGTCCGTTGCAAGGACGGTGTCACGCTCGACGATGCTCTCCGCGATACGATCAAGAAGAAGATTCGCGTCGGTGCCTCGCCACGCCATGTGCCGGCCAAGATCATCCAGATCGCCGATATCCCGCGCACCAAGTCCGGCAAGATCACTGAACTCGCGGTGCGCGATGTGGTGCATGGCCGCGCAGTGAAGAACACCGAGGCGCTGGCCAATCCGGAAGCGTTGAAGCTCTATGAAGGGCTGGCGGAGTTGCGGACGTAACATCTCGTCATTCCGGCCCGCGCGTAAAACGCGCGGGCCGGGAATCTAGTCCGGTTCATTGACTGTCGCTGGATTCCGGGTTCGCTCGCAATGCTCGCGCCCCGGAATGACCCGCGCTTACGGGAATTGTCCGCGAATTACCGAACATGACGATGCCGTCACCCAGCTTCCCCGACGTCTCGCCCGCCTATCGCGATTTCCTCGCTGCCTTGCCTAAAGCCGAGCTGCATCTGCATATCGAAGGCACGCTGACGCCGGCGATGAAATGGCAATTGGCGGAGCGCAACGGCGTGTCGTTGCCCTATGCCAGCATCGATGAGATGCGCGCCGCGCAAAGTTTCGAGGCGCCGGATGCGCCGACCTATCTGAAGACATTCATCCAGCATTACAACGAAGGCATGCTGGTGCTCTGCACCGAGCGGGATTTTCACGACATCACGCTGTCGCATCTGGCGCGCTGCCGCGACGAAAATGTGCGCTATGTCGAGATCATGTTCGATCCACAGCCGCATCTTGCGCGCGGCGTGCCGTTCGAGGCGTTCTTCGCCGGCATGGATGAAGCGCGGCGCATCGGCGCGCGCGATTATAATGTCGAAAGCAACGTCATCCTCTGCATCAATCGTGATCTGCCGCTCGACACCGCGCATCGGGCACTCGATGCGGCGGCACCGTTCCGCGATCGCATCACAGGCTTTGGTCTCGATTCAGTCGAGGAGGGCAATCCGCCGGCGAAGTTTGTCGATCTTTATGAC
>JAEXXW010000282.1 GCA_023405565.1 Pseudomonadota bacterium | reverse complement strand
CGCGCGTATGAACAATGAGCAGATAAAGCGCGAAGGCAACCAGCAGGCCGGCGATCAGGATCGCTAGACGGAACGCCGGATACGGCACACCCGGCAGCACCTCAATAGATCCGGAGAATCCTTCGGGCAGCGGCATCGGTACCGGTGCCACGCCCCAGAAAAAACGAATGATGTCGTTGAACACAAAAATCAGCCCGAAAGTGACAAGCTCCTGATCGAGATGATCTCGCCGGTAGAAATGCTTCAAGACAAGGCGCTCGAACACCATCCCCACGAGCGCGATCGCGGGGATGGCCAAGAGTAAAGACAGGAAGAAGCTGTCCGTGAGTCTGATCAAAGTGGCGGCAAAGAAAGCTCCGAGCATATAGAAGGAGCCGTGCGCCAGATTGACGAAATTCATAATGCCGAAAACCAGGGTCAGCCCTGCGGACATCAAAAAGAGCATCACGCCAAACTGTAACCCATTCAGCAGTTGTTCAAATGCGAGTGCAGGTGTCATTTCTGTACGCCGGACGCTTTCTGCGGCTTGCGTCGCATCAATCCGGCATCTTGCAATCTTTGGAATAGGCGTCGCCATGATTGCGAACGATCACGTCCTTGGTCGTGACCTGCGCCTTTCCATCCGGTCCCTTGGTGATTTCGGCCAGATAGTAGTCTTGGATCGGATAGTGATTGGGACCGAAGCTGAAGTTTCCGCGCACGGATTCGAATCTGACCTTTTCCAGCGCGCGTCGGAGGGCGACCTTGTCGGTGGCCTTGCCGCCAGTCTCCTTCAGCGCTGCATCGAGCAGTCTTGCGGTGTCGTAAGCCTGCGCTGCATAAGGCGACGGCGTGCGCTTGTACGCGGCCTCGAAGTCCGCAACGAACTTTTTGCTGGCGGCGTTTTCGAAATCCGGACTCCAGTGCGTTGCTGTCATCGCTCCCGCTGCGGCATCGCCGATCGCAGGCAGGATCGTCTGATCCAGCGAGAAGCCAGGCGCGAACATCGGCACGTCCTTCTTCAAACCGGCCTGATCGTATTGCTTGGCGAAGTTTATGCCGGCACCGCCCGAGATGAAGTAGTAAAGAGCGCCCGGCTTTTTTGCGCGAAGCTGCGCCAAATCCGCCGCATAATCGAGCTGACCAAGTTGAGTGTAAACCTCTCCGGCAAGGCCACCTTTGAAGTAGCGCTTGTACCCGTTGAGCATGTCACGGCCCGCCGGATAGTTCGGCGCCATCAGGTAGACATTCTTGTAGCCTTTCTCCTGCATGTAGATGCCCATCGCCTCATTTGGCGAATCGTTCTGGAATGCAACCGCAAAGTAATGCGGGTGGCATTGCGCTCCGGCATATTGGGATGGACCGGCATTCGGACTCAGAATGAAGGTTCCGGATTCGAGCACAGGCTTGGCAAGCGCCAACATAATGTTCGACCAAATAATGCCGGTCATAATATCAACGCGGTCGCGCTCCACCATCTTGTCGGCGAGCTGACGTCCAACGTCGGGCTTTAACTGATCGTCACCCAGCACAATTTCTACTTCGCGACCGCCCAATTTTCCGCCAGCACTCTTTACACCAAGGTTGAAGCCATCAAGCGTGTCCTGTCCTAGTAGCGCAGACGGACCGGAGAACGTCGAAATGAAACCAATCTTCAGATTTTCCGCTTTAGCAACCAATGGAAACAACAGTTGGGCTGCCAGAGCTATCGACAACGTACGTTTCATCAAAGCCGCTCTCCTTGCATTACAAGCCTGCTAACAACGTTCAAAACTCACGTCACTCTCTGCCAAGCGCCCGCTGAACTGCAGGCAATTTCCGTACCACCGAGTTCAGCTTTCTGATTTTGGGACGCGCAGGATTCGCATGCCTAAAAGCAAGCGTCGGCACACCTTTGCTCATTGCAGGATATGCCCTCGCAAGCACAATGACGTGCCTTGACGTTTGTGACGGTCGATTGGGTTAAGCCGTAGAAATCAAATCGCGAGACGATGACTCCGCCGCATATCCTGTCCCATTTTCAGTCCGCAGCGGCCACGAATGCCGATTGCATCTCGAATTACTGAATGCCTCACACATTTGCGTGCGTTCAATCTCAGAGTTTTCTAATGTTATTTTCAAATGATTTATTGATATGACATCATACCAGATATGAGATGCTTCCGATGAAGAAGAAAACCAACGCGCCGCGCAAACCCAGAAACCTGCTTCGCAATCGTCTACGGATGCCCCAGATTGAATTGCTGGCAGCCATGGAGCGCTCCCCGACATTGAGCGCCGCTGCGCGCGACGCGAATCTCACACAGCCTGCCGCGTCGAGATTGCTCAATACGCTTGCTGCGGACCTTGGCATTGCACTATTCGAGCGCGGAGGCCGCACGCTCAGACCGACGGCGGCCGGACAGGCCTTGGTTCGGAAGGCGGCCGAATTCGTCGCCGATCTCGATCGGACGCAAAGCGAACTTGAAGCCATCGACGATGGTCTGATCGGCACCACCAGCATCGGCGCCGGCGTCAGCTCGTCTTACGTGCTGGTGCCTCGTGCCATCACGTTACTCGCCAAGACAGCACCCCGGATCGCGGTATCGGTCCGAGAAGGTCCGATGGACGAACTTGTGGCCCGCCTGCGTGAGGGACGTATCGACCTCCTCGTCGGGCGCTTCGAGAGCGAAACCTCATACCAGGATCTCGTCATTGAGAAACTTTACAATCCCTCGGTCAAGTTTGTCTGTGGTCCGCAGCACCCCCTTACCCGAAAGCGAAATCCGACCTTGATGCACCTCCTGCAGGAGTCTTGGATTCTGCATGAAGTCGGAACACCAATGCGGAGCGCGCTGGAGGCCATGTTTCGGAAACAGGGCATCCGACCGCAAGCATCCTTGATTGAGTCATCAGCGATCCAGACTAATGTCTCTCTGCTGAACAGCCTGAACTTCGTCTGGGTTCTCTCGGAAGACGTTGCGGAATATTTTGCTGATCTAGGTGCGCTTCATATCCTGAACGTCCCGGAATTGGAATCACCGGGCCCTTTCATTGTCGGACATCTCCGCCATCGACGCCTATCGCCAAGTGCCCAGCGCATGAAGGAATACCTGTTCGAGGCAGCCAGGATAAAGCATGCACGACGCTGCTAGAATGACAGACAGGATGCAACGCATCGCGTTTCAGATTCCGGACTCATTGCATTTTTGATATGCTTTGTTGTCAACAAATCATTTGATTAGCCTAGTTCCAGACAAGCATAATGAGGCATCACAATTTGAACTGAAGACAATTTGGGCAATTGCCAATGACGCGTGGCGAAGGGTTCATCCGGAAACATAACCTCTGGACCGAAGATCAACATCGCCAAGCGTTGGCAATCAAGGAACGAGTCGAGAAGGAGAAGCTGAAGCTTTTCCGGGTTGCCTGGTCTGACCCTCACGGCGCGTCACGCGCCAAAACCGTAACTGTTCCCGCATTCCTCGGCGCGCTTGAGAACGGCTACAACATCAATGTCGCGACCACGACGCTCGATGCGTCCGGTGCACGCACCTTCGCCTCGTTCACGCGTGGCGGCGGCATGGATCTCGAGGAGATGACCGGCTCGCCGAACCTGATCATCGTGCCGGATCCGGCCACGTTCCGCGTGCTGCCCTGGGAGCCCGAGGTCGGCTGGATTCTCTGTGATGAGTATTTCACATCTGGTGTTCCGTTTCATTTTTCCCCGCGGCAACTCTTGCGTAAGCAACTCGCCAGACTGGCCGAGCGCAATGTTCGCTGCGTGGTCGGACTGGAGGTCGAATGGTATCTGGCCGGCCTCACAAGCCATCAGCTGATTAGCGACAATGTCGGCGGTCCAGGCATCAAGGGTCGGGCACCATCAACCTTTCCAGTCGAGCCCGGCTTCTCGTTTCACTCCGAGTCCAATATGGACTTGATGCATAAACCAGTTGCGGCGCTTGCTGATGCGCTGGAGAAGCTTGGCCTGCCACTGCGCTCGATCGAAAATGAATGGGGACCGGGCCAGTTGGAATGCACTTTCGCCCCGCGCGATGCACTCGAAGCCGCCGATAATCTCGTATTGTTCCGAACCGCTACACGGCAGATCTGCCGTCGGCTAGGCTATCTTGCCACCTTTATGAGCATGCCGAAGCTTGACGGCTATTACTCGAGCGGTTGGCACCTGCATCAATCGCTGGTCGATACCGCGAGTGGTTACAATGTCTTTATGCCCAAGAACGAGAGCCAGCTTCTCTCGCCAATTGGGCAGGCCTATCTCGGCGGGCTGATGCACAACGCCCTCCCGGCTACTATTTTTTCCAATCCGAGCATCAATGGCTACCGACGCTTCCGAGCCAATTCTCTTGCGCCGGACCGGGTTGCTTGGTGCTCAGATCATCGCGGCGTCATGCTTCGCATATTGGGTGGGGTGAACGATCCCGCCAGCCGTATCGAAAACCGAATTGGTGAGCCATCGGCGAATCCTTATCTCTACATCGCCTCTCAGATCATCGCTGGTCTCGACGGCATCGATAACGAGCGTGATCCAGGGCCGGCGGAAACAGACCCTTACACCACTAAGCACACAATGCTGCCGAAGAGCTTGCCGGAGGCATTAGAGTTGATGGGAAATGATCCGCTTTTCCGCAACCACTTCGGCTCAACCTTCATCGACTATTACATCAGGCTGAAGAAAACCGAGATTGGGCGTTACGAGAAGTTCGTCGCTGATAACAACATCGACCCTGCATCCGACGCTATTACGGAGTGGGAGCAGGACGAATATTTCGACTTCTTCTGAGTTCCTGAAACCTGCTTCGGGATATTGAATTACGAAGGGAAATGGCTATGACGTTGGAACGCGCCCACGCGCCTGTGCGCCTGCACAATGCTCCACTTTATGACTGGGACGAACTGGTGCAGGAAGATCGCGTTCATCGCCTGATCTATACGGACCCTGCGGTGTTCGATATGGAGATGACACACATCTTCGGCGGCACCTGGGTTTACCTGGCG
>JAEXXW010000266.1 GCA_023405565.1 Pseudomonadota bacterium | reverse complement strand
GGCTGGTCCAAGACCTATGCCATGACCGGCTGGCGGCTCGGCTATGCGATCTGGCCCGGCAAGCTTTACGACTATGCGCGCAAGCTTGCGGTCAATCTGCATTCCTGTGTGAATGCATCGGCGCAATATGCCGGCCTCGCCGCGCTGCAGGGCCCGCAGGATGAAGTCACCAAAATGGTCGCCGAGTTCGACCGGCGCCGCAAGGTCGTGGTCGATGGTCTGAACACATTGCCCGGCGTGTCCTGCGCAACCCCCAAAGGCGCTTTCTATGCCTTTCCCAACATCAAGCAGACCGGCTGGAAAGCGAAGGCCCTGGCCTCGTCGCTTCTGGAAGACGCAGGCGTCGCGATCATCGGCGGACCGGATTTCGGTATCCTTGGCGAGGGCTATGTGCGCCTCAGCTACGCCAACTCGACCGAGAATATCCTCAAGGCGCTGGAGCGCATGCGCGATTTTCTGCAAAGCCGCAAAGTGGCCTGAAAAGCCACTTCCATCCTGTGAAGATTGTGGCCCATCCAGCAGCGCGTCTGGAAATCGCGCGTTGGGCGCCTTATTAAACGCGCATGAAACTCAAGGTCACAACCTGGAATGTCAATTCGGTGCGGTTCCGCATCGATCTCGTGGCAAAATTCATCAAGGCGGCGCGGCCGGATGTCCTGTGTCTGCAGGAAACCAAATGCCCTGACGACAAGTTTCCGCTGAAGCGTTTCAAGCGGCTCGGCTATGAGCACGCGGCGATGAACGGGCAGAAGGGCTATCACGGCGTCGTCGTGCTCTCGCGTTTTCCGTTCGAATCGACCAGCAAGCGCAGCTTTTGCGGGCTGAGCGATTCACGCCATGTCTCGGTGACGCTCGGCGAACAGGCGGGTCTCAAGGATCCGATCGTCGTCCATAATCTCTATGTTCCGGCCGGCGGCGATATTCCTGATCCGGAAGCCAACCCGAAATTCAAGCACAAGCTGTCATTCCTCGACGAGTTGCGTGATTGCGAGGAGGTGCATGTCAATGGCAATGCGCGCTCCATCCTGCTCGGCGATTTGAATGTCGCGCCGCGCGAGCATGACGTGTGGAGTCACAAGCAGCTTCTCGATGTCGTCTCGCATACGCCGATCGAAACCGAGAAACTCAATGCGGCGCAGAAGGCCGGCGGCTGGGTCGATGCGATGCGCGAATTGGTGCCCGAACCGACGAAACTCTTCACGTGGTGGAGCTATCGCTCACCGGACTGGAAAGCCGCCGACAAAGGCCGGCGCCTCGATCACATGTGGCTGGCGCCGGCGCTGATGGATCGCGTGTCGGATATCAAGATCTCAAAAGAGGCGCGCGGCTGGGCGCAACCGTCGGATCATGTGCCGGTGACGGCGACGTTTGAAGTCTAATTCTGCGCGCCCCGCTCCGGATCGAGCGCATCACGCACGAGCAGCATATCGGCCATCGACTGACGCGCCCGTCGCACCAGAAAATCGCGCAGGCGCACAGCGGCATCTGCGTCATCTTCCAGGATCTTCCTGAACATGCTGCGCGAGATGCGCATCACGGTGCACGATCCCTGCGCCGTGGCACTGAGGGGATGCACCGCATCGCTGATCAATGCGAATTCGCCGAGCAACATACCCGGGCCCGCGTCCATCATCTTTGTCGGCGACGCGGGATCGGCCCTCAGAGTGAACGTCCCGTCCTGAACGAGATAGGCGCAGTCGATACGCTCATTCGGGCGAAAGAGAACTTCGCCCTCTTCCACCTGCCTTGTTTCTGCAGCAACAGCAATCAGACGCAATACGGTACGGCCGAGGACTTTGAGCATCGGCACTTGTTCCAGGATCGCGATATCCTCGTCGATGCTCATTGGGAATGGTGCCTATGGCACCAGTTTGTATCCACCCGCGTCCGTCACAAGAATCGTGGGGTTGGCTGCATCCTTTTCGACCTTCTGACGAAGACGATAGACGTGCGTTTCGAGCGTATGCGTGGTCACGCCCGAATTATAGCCCCACACCTCCTGCAGCAATGTCTCACGGGAGACCGGCCGCTGTCCGGCCCGATAAAGGTAGCGAAGGATCGCCGTTTCCTTCTCGGTCAGGCGCACCTTGCTGCCCTTGTCGCCGGTCAAAAGCTTTGAGCTTGGCCGGAAGCTGTATGGTCCGATCGTGAAAACAGCATCCTCGCTCGCCTCATGCTGGCGAAGCTGGGCGCGGATGCGCGCCAGCAGCACCGCGAAGCGGAAGGGCTTGGTCACATAATCGTTAGCGCCCGCCTCAAGACCCAGGATGGTGTCCGAATCAGTGTCGTGACCCGTCAGCATGATGACCGGCGCCTTGAAGCCCGCCTTGCGCAGCAGGCGGACCGCCTCGCGGCCATCCATGTCCGGCAAGCCGACATCCATGATGACGAGATCGATCTGACCAGCCTTGGCGGCCTGGACGCCCTTGGCGCCATTTTCCTCGCCCAAAGCCTCGAATTCCTCGTGCAAAGCGAGCTGCTCCACGAGCGTATCCCGTAGCTCGGCATCGTCGTCGACAATCAGGATTTTTCGCACATTCGACATGGGTGGCCCCCCAAGGGCCTGTGATCTGGACCCGCTTTCGGGACCAATATTACAGATTTGTCGCGAAATAGGGCATGTGAGATTAAAAGGGCAAGCGAGAGTTGCCTAATTGGTAAGTTTGGAACCGGCTCACCCTACTAAACCATGCCACCACGGCCATTAGTCCATATTGAGGTTCATAGACAACCCGGAGCCAAAAGCCGTGGTATTTTAAAGGCAGGCCACGCCGCTATCCCCGTTTCGCTGGGGCGAGGCGGCATTCTGGCCAATAAGCGGGAGGGCGACGGGGGCACCCCCCGGGGAAGCTTCCGGTTGAAGCGGCTCTGGTGGCGGCAGGACCGAATCACCCGCCCGCGAACCTGGCTGCCGGTCCGGGCCATCGGGCCCGCCGACGCCTGGAGCGAAGACCCCGCCGACCGGCGATACAACCGTCCGGTACGCCGCGGGCCCGGAGAACCCGGCGACCGGCTGATGCGGGCCGACAGCCTCTATGACCTCATCATCGAGATCGACCACAATGATCGCCCGCGGGTGGCCGGTCGGGGTAGCGCGGTCTTCATCCATATCGCGCGTGATGGCTTCAAGCCGACCGCCGGTTGCGTTGGACTTCGGCAAAACGATCTTTTGCGACTGCTGGAACAGGTTGGCCCACAAACGCGTATCATTGTTCGTTGAGCAACTATTTCCTCTAAAATTACGCAACCGTCTTTAGCGGAGCGCTATTCTCCAAAGCCGATAATTGCATCGTCGCCGGGCGGATCCGGATACGACGCAATAGGACCGAGGAGGTGCCGCAATGCGCAAGTTGGTGTTCACCGCTGTGTTTACCGGCGCAATCGCGCTGACAGCATTTAGTGCCAATGCCTTTCCTGGAACTCAAAATCCCGTTCAGACTCCAACCGATGTGATTCAGGTCGCCGGTGGCTGCGGACCAGGCTGGCACCGCGGACCGTATGGCGGCTGTCGCCGCAATTGGGCACGTGGACCATATGCCTATGCCGGCCCTCGCTGCTGGTGGCGCAATACCCCGTGGGGTCCGCGCCGCGTTTGCCGGTAGTAATGCGAATATCCGAAGCCCCTCAAAAAACGGGGCTTCGGATTCCTGTCCTTGTTGAACTTGAATCAATTCTTTCACGCGGATCGCAGACCGGCGCGCTTCTGCGGAACCTTGATTTTCTGAATTTTCCGCGACGCTCAATCATCATCGATTAACGATTTTGCAACGAAGTCTCGTCGATCGGGACCTCGTTAAGAGGACACGGACGTCTGCGGGTTAATCTGCGACTCCGCCATCTCCTCAACTCACGCAATCCGATTCTTCATGGACGCGACTCACACTCACGGCGAACCTTCTTCGACCACGACGGAACGTCAGATCATCGGACGTGTCATGTCCGTTGGAGGAGCAAACGCGACAATCGAACTGAATAATGCAGGCAACGGCACGCATGATGCCGCGCGCGCAACGGTCGGCAAATTTCTCGGCATCGTGAGCAGTGACGTGGTCATCATTGGCATGGTCACCAGCATTTCGGAGCAGGCCGGTTCGCGCGGTATCAACATCGCCCATATTGATCTGTTCGGCGAAGTCAAAGAGACAGACGGCGGTCCTGTTTTCACGCGCGGTATCACCGAATACCCGACCATTGGCGATCCTGCGCTTCTGATGACGGACGAAGAACTGCGCATTGTGTATGGCGACGCCAAGGACACTGGGCAGATCGGAACGCTTCGTCAGGCACGGCAGATCAATGCATCGATCAATATTGATGAGCTGCTCAACAAGCATTTTGCGATTCTCGGAACGACCGGCGTCGGAAAATCGAGCGGCGTTGCCATCATCCTGCAGCAGGTACTCGCGGCGCGTCCCGATTTACGCATTTTCCTGATCGATCCGCATAGCGAATATGGCCGCTGTTTCGGCGACAAGGCCCAGGTTTTGAATCCGCGCAATCTTCGCTTGCCGTTCTGGCTTTTCAATTTCGAGGAAACAATCGATGTCTTCTTCGGCAGACGGCCGGGTGTTCCGGAGGAAGTTGAAATCCTCGCAGAAGTGATCCCTCTCGCGAAAGGGGCGTATCTCCAGTACCGCAATTCCAGTGATCGTTCGTTCGCAAAACGTCGCGATCCGAAGAGCGCCGGTTTCACGGCCGACACGCCCACGCCTTACCGGCTTGAGGACCTGATTACACTGATCGACGAAAGCATGGGCAAGCTTGAGAACCGCTCATCGCGAATGCACCATTATAAATTGCTGCAGCGGATACAGACCTTTCGCAACAATCCGCGCTACGCCTTCATGTTCGAAAACGCCAATGTCGGCGGCGACACAATGGCGGAAACCATATCGAACCTGTTTCGACTGCCTGCAAACGGCAAGCCGATGACGGTGATGCAACTCGGCGGTTTTCCGGCCGAGGTGGTCGATTCGGTCGTCTCCGTGCTGTCGCGCATGGCATTCGACTTTGGCTTGTGGAGCGATGGCGTCGCGCCGCTTCTGTTCATCTGCGAAGAAGCGCATCGTTACGCAGCAGCCGATGCCAAGATTGCATTCGGCCCGACGCGCCGTGCGCTGTCACGCATCGCAAAGGAGGGCCGTAAATACGGCGTGTTCCTTGGCCTCGTGACTCAGCGGCCGGCGGAGATCGATCCCAACATCATCTCTCAATGCAACACCTTGTTCGCGATGCGGTTGTCGAACGAGCGCGATCATGCATTGATCAGGTCTGCGGTTTCCGACGCCGCATCGAGCCTTTTGTCATTCCTGCCGTCGCTGGGAACCGCCGAAGCTTTCGTGTTCGGCCCGGGCGTTGCTCTGCCGATGCAGATGAAATTCAGGAATTTGCCGCCGGCGTTCCGACCAAGTAGCGATGTCGGCATGAGCGGGCGTGTCAATACTGACACCGGCTCGGACCTGATCGTCTCGGTGGTCGAACGCTGGCGGAGTGCGACCATGAGCCAGAAGCACCATGAAGACGACGCATACGACCTCGGCTACGCGCCGCCAACACAGCCGCAGCAGATGCTGGAACCATCGGATTCGATGCGGTCCCGAATCCTGAAAGCGCCGCTGGATCGCACGGGATTTGGCAATCCCGATCTTCCGAAGACGTGGCGATAGATTTTATCCTCGCGCGCCGAAAATGGCCGAGCCGACACGAACATGCGTTGCGCCAAACTGGATCGCGACGCGGTAATCCGCGCTCATGCCCATCGACAGCAGCGTCAGTCCATTGCGGGCCGCGATCTTGGCTGTAAGGGCAAAATGCGGTGCCGGCGCCTCGTCGAAGGGCGGGATACACATCAGGCCTGAAATCGTCAGGCCATAGGTGTCCTTGCACGCGCGCAGAAATGCGTCGGCGTCTTCTGGAAGGATGCCGGCCTTCTGTGCTTCGGCCCCGGTATTGATCTCAACGAAAAGTTGTGGCGCCCGGCCCTGCCTGGCTATCTCCTTGGCCAGTGCTTCGCACAGACTCGGCCGGTCGACGGAGTGAATGGCGTCGAACATGGCCACCGCCTCCTTCGCCTTGTTCGACTGCAGCGGCCCGATCAGGTGTAGCGACAGGCCCGGATGTCGTTCCAGCAGCACGGGCCATTTGCCTTTGGTTTCCTGAACCCGGTTCTCGCCAAAGACCTGCTGGCCAGCGAGAATCACCGGCTCGATCGCCTCGGCATCGAAGGTCTTGCTGACGGCGATCAGCGTCACTGAACCCGGATCGCGCCTCGCCTCGCGGCAGGCGGCCGCAATCTCCGCCCGGACCTCTGCGATACCGGCGGCCACGCTATGGGATTCGTTCAGGTGAGACTCCATATCCGCGAATAACCGCGCCACCGTCCGCCGGGTCAAGTAGGGAAAGCCATTCCGCTCCGCCGACGTCGGCAAATGACCGCTAACACCGTTGACCGGAAAGGGGTTTTCGTGTCCTTTCCGCCTCTATTCTGACCCTGAGCCAACCATTGATGAGCACCGAGCGTTACAACGCCCGCGACGCCGAGCCGCGCTGGCAAAAAATCTGGACCGATCGCGAAATCTTCGGGACCAAGAACGACGACCCACGCCCGAAATATTACGTGCTCGAGATGTTCCCCTATCCGTCGGGGCGCATCCATATGGGCCATGTGCGCAACTACACGATGGGCGATGTCGTCGCCCGCTACAAGCGGGCCAGGGGTTTCTCGGTGCTGCATCCCATGGGTTGGGATGCGTTCGGCATGCCAGCGGAAAACGCGGCGATGGAACGCAAGGTCCATCCGAAAGCCTGGACCTATCAGAACATCGCATCGATGAAGAGCCAGCTCCAGTCGATGGGCTTGTCACTCGACTGGGCGCGTGAAATCGCGACCTGCGATCCGAATTATTATCGCCATCAGCAGGCGATGTTCCTCGACTTCCTGCAAGCGGGACTCGTCGAACGCAAGCAATCCAAGGTCAACTGGGACCCGGTCGATCACACCGTGCTCGCCAACGAGCAGGTGATCGATGGTCGCGGCTGGCGGTCCGGCGCACTCGTCGAACAGCGCGAGCTGACGCAGTGGTTCTTCAAGATCAGCGATTACGCACAGGACTTGCTCGATGCGATCGACACACTCGATCGCTGGCCGGAGAAAGTGCGCCTGATGCAGCGCAACTGGATCGGCCGCTCGGAAGGTCTGTTCGTTCGCTTTGCACTCGATGCGAAGACAACGCCGAATGGCGAAAGCGAACTCGATATCTTCACGACGCGCCCCGACACATTGTTCGGTGCGAAGTTTGTCGCGATCGCGCCGGATCATCCATTGGCGTCAGCTGTCGCTGCGAACAATCCGAAGCTTGCCGAGTTCATCGCCGAGTGCAAACGCCATGGCACCGCGCAGGAGATCATCGACAAAGCGGAGAAGCTCGGATTCGACACCGGCATCAAGGCGGTTCATCCGCTCGATCCGGCATGGCAATTGCCGGTCTATGTCGCGAACTTCATTTTGATGGATTACGGCACCGGCGCCATCTTCGGCTGCCCGGCGCATGATCAGCGCGACCTCGATTTCGTCAACAAATACGGGCTCGGCAACGTGCCGGTGGTTTGCCCGGCCGGTCAGGATCCGAAGACATTCGTCATCACCGACACCGCCTATGACGGTGACGGCACGATGATCAATTCGCGCTTCCTCGATGGCATGACCATCGAACAGGCGAAGGATGAAGTCGCAAAACGTCTTGAGAGCGAAACACGCGGAAACAAACCAATTGCAAAACGGCAGGTGAATTTCCGTCTGCGCGATTGGGGCGTATCGCGCCAGCGCTATTGGGGCTGCCCGATCCCGATCATCTATTGCGACGATTGCGGCATCGTGCCGGTGCCGAAGAAAGACCTGCCAGTGCAATTGCCGGACGATGTCAGCTTCGACCGGCCGGGCAATCCGCTTGATCGTCATGAGAGCTGGAAGCATGTCGCGTGTCCGTCATGCGGCAAGCCCGCACGCCGTGAAACCGACACGATGGACACCTTCGTCGATTCATCGTGGTACTACGCGCGTTTCACCGATCCGTGGATCGAAACCGCACCGACCGATCGCAACATCGTCGATCGCTGGTTGCCGGTCGATCAATATATCGGCGGCATCGAACACGCGATTTTGCATCTGCTCTACAGCCGCTTCTTCACGCGCGCGATGAAGAAGACCGGACATGCGGGCGTCGATGAGCCGTTCGCCGGTCTCTTCACGCAGGGCATGGTCGTTCACGAAACCTATCGCAAAGAGGACGGCACCTTCGTCATGCCGGCCGAGGTCACCATCGAAGGCATGGGCGATCAGCGCAAGGCAACGCTGACGGCGACCGGTGAGCCGATCGAGATCGGCCACATCGAGAAGATGTCGAAGTCGAAGAAGAACACGGTCGACCCCGACGACATCATCGGTGGTTACGGCGCCGACACGGCGCGCTGGTTCGTGCTCTCCGATTCGCCGCCCGAACGCGACGTCATCTGGAGCGAGGAAGGCGTGCAGGGGTCTTGGCGCTTCGTGCAGCGCCTGTGGCGTCTGGTCGGAGAAATCGCCGAGATCGCCGCCAAGGCCCCGGCCGACCAGCCGCAATCCTTCGGCGAGCCGGCCATGGCGGTGCGGAAGGCCGCCCACGGAGCACTGGCGAAAGTGTCCGACGACATCGAGAAGCTGCGCTTCAACCGCTGCGTGGCGCATATCTATGAATTCGCCAACGCGCTCGGCTCTTCGATCGGTGCCGTCACCTCGCCGGACGACATCACGCCGGACTTCGCCTTTGCGATTCGCGAGGCCGGCGACATCCTGGCCCAGCTTTTTGCACCGATGATGCCGCATCTGGCCGAAGAATGCTGGGTTGCGCTCGGCCACCAGACGCTGATCTCGATGCAGCCCTGGCCGCAGGTCGAGGCGGAATTGCTGGTGGAAAACACCATCACCCTGCCGGTCCAGGTGAACGGCAAGAAGCGGGCTGATGTAACCGTGCCACGGGACGCCGGAAATTCCGATATTGAGGCTGCCGTCTTAACGCTTGATGCGGTAAAGAAGGCCTTGGACGGGAAAGCTCCCAAAAAGGTCATTGTTGTCCCGCAAAGGATTGTGAATGTCGTTGCCTAGGGGAAAACGGGGGATCGGTCGCTTTGTGGCGCTGGGGCTGGCTTTTGCCAGTGCCGGGCTGACGGCCGGCTGCTTCCAGCCTCTCTATGGCACCGCGACCGGAACCAACGGAAATACCTCCGTTCCGTCAGCATTGGCCAGCGTGGATATCGAGCAGATCGACGCTCCCAATGGCACGCCGGAAGCCCGATTGGGCAATGAAATCCGCAACGACCTGATTTTCGGGATCACCGGCGGTTCGGCGCCGACATCGCCTGCCTATCGGCTCAAGATCGTCATCAGTGGCAACAATCAGCGCGTCATTGTGGACACGACGACGGCGCGGCCGGACATGGAAATTTACGGCATTGACGCGACGTATAGCCTGACCGAGCTGGCAACCAACAAGGTCGTCCTGACGGGCCGGGCCTTTTCCCGGGCATCCTACGACATTCCCGGTCAGCAGCAGCGTTTCGCCCGCCAGCGCGGCGAACGCGACGCCCAGAATCGCGCATCCAGCATCATCGCTGAACAGATCAAGACACGCCTTGCGTCTTATTTCGTTTCAGGCGGATAAGTTGACCGCTTCCGCGGAAGCGGAAAGCCATAATCCAAAGCTGTGGCTATAGGTCCCCCTGCGGGAGGACAGCATCCGATATGACAATCGTCAAACCGTTCGAGGCAGACGCATTCATTTCACGCCCCGATCCGGCGCGCCCGGTTGTTCTGATCTATGGCCCTGATTCCGGTCTTGTGCACGAACGGGCTGAAGCGCTTGCGAAAACCTCGGTCGATAATCCGGCTGACGTCTTTTCCCTGATCAAGATGGATGGCGACGAGTTATCTGGAAATCCGTTTCGGCTCGTCGAGGAGGCCAACACCATCCCGATGTTCGGCGGCCGGAGAGCCATCTGGGTCAAGGCCAGCAGTCGCAATATCGCTTCGGCCGTGGAGAGCCTGCTTGCGGCAACAGCGCCCGACTGCCGCGTCATTATCGAAGCGGGCGATCTGCGCAAGACGGCTCCATTGCGCACCCTATGCGAGAAGGCGAAGAACGCGGCCGCGATCGCCTGCTATGCCGACAGCGACCGCGACGTTGCGCAGGTCGTCGACGATGAGTTGAAAAAAGCAGGCCTCGCCATCGCACCCGATGCACGGGCAGCCTTGTTGCCATTCCTCGGCGGCGATCGTCAGGCAACGCGCAACGAATTGCGCAAGCTTGCGCTTTATGTTCATGGCCGCGATCGCGTCACCATCGAGGACGTGATCGCGGTGGTGGCGGACGCATCGGCTGTTGCACTCGACAACGTCATCGATGCCGCCTTTGCTGGAAAACCGGCGGAGGTCGAAACGCATTTTACCAAGGCGCGCGGTGAAGGCACGGCACCGGGCGCGATCGTGTCGTCAGCGTTGCGGCATGTTTCCAGTCTTCATCGGATGCGGATTGCCGTCGAAGAGGGACAATCGACAACCAGCGTGATCGAAAGCGCTCGGCCACCGATTCATTTTCGGCGCAAGCCGGCGATCGACGCCGCCTTGCGCGCCTGGACGACGGCCAAGCTGTTTGATGCAATCGCGTCGCTTGGCGATACGCTGCTCGAAACACGGCGCCAGCCGCATCTGGCCGAAGCGATTGCGCAGAGGGCAATGATGTCGCTGGCAACGGCAGCGAGACGGAAGGGATAACTGGTCATTCCGGTGCGCGAACGCAGTTCGCGAGCCCGGAATCCAATCAAGCAAGGGGTGTGGCTGGATTCCGGGTCCAGCCCGAATCCAAGTCGGCTGTTGCCGGCTTGGATCATGCTTCATTCCGATCTCGGGTTTACCCGAGATCGGGCGGGCTGTCCCGGAATGACGATTCGCTTACGACCGCTGCAACTTGGCAATCACGCCGTCGAGCTGTTCGAGCGTCCGATAGCGAATGCCAAGCACACCCCCGGCGCGGCCCTTGTCGGTGATCTCCACCACAAGCCCGAGCGCATCGGACAATTGCTTTTCCAAAGCTGCGATATTCGCATCCTTGCGCGCCTTGGCGCTCGACTTCGGTTTCTTCGCCGCCTTGGCATCATCCTGCCGCAGCTTCTCGACCTGACGGACGTTGAGGCCCTTCTCGACGATTTCGCGCGCGATAGATTCCGGGTCGCTCTGGTTGATCAATGCGCGCGCATGACCAGCGGTCAGCTTGCCCTCATTGATGTAGCTCTTCACCGCATCCGGCAGCTTCAACAGACGCAACGTGTTGGCGACATGGCTGCGGCTCTTGCCGACGATGGTCGCGATATCGTCCTGACTGTGGCTGTACTGGCTGGCGAGCGACTGATAGCCAGCGGCCTCTTCAAGCGGATTGAGATCGGCGCGCTGGATATTTTCGATGATCGCGAGTTCGAGTGCTTCGGCATCGGTGACTTCGAGAACAACGATCGGCACTTCGTGCAGACCGGCGCGTTGCGATGCACGCCAGCGCCGCTCGCCCGCGATGATTTCGAAGTTCTTGCTGCCATCCGGCGCAGCACGCACGACGATCGGCTGAATGATGCCGCGCTCGCGAATCGATTGCGACAGTTCTTCCAGCTCCGCATCGGCAAAGATACGGCGCGGGTTACGCGGGTTGGCCTTGATGTGTTCGATCGGCACACGGCGTTGCGATTTCGGTGCGCGATCCGATGTCGGCGACTCGGCACCGACATCGCCCATCAGCGCGGCGAGGCCACGCCCCAATCGCGATCGCGTTTCTTCTGCCATATCGGCTGCTCCTGACAATCGCGCCACCGCGTCCTCCATTTCCAGATTACTTCAAGCCAAATGCATTCAGTTCGTCGCGAGGTCGCGTTCGCGCTGGATCACCTCCGTCGCCAATCTGAGATAAGCGTCGCTGCCGGCACATTTGAGATCATAAACAAGCACGGGCTTTCCATAGGATGGCGCTTCCGAAATGCGCACGTTCCGCGGAATGACGGTGTCGTAGACTTTCGAGCCCATGAACTCGCGCACGTCGGCGACGACCTGGTTCGAGAGATTGTTGCGCGCATCGAACATCGTCAGCACGATGCCGTGGATCGACAGACGCGGATTGAGCGTCTCCTTCACCTGCTCGACTGTCTTCAGCAATTGCGACAAACCTTCGAGCGCAAAGAACTCGCATTGCAGCGGAACGAGAATGGCGTCGGATGCGGCCATCGCATTCACGGTGAGAAGATTCAGCGACGGCGGGCAATCCACCAATACGTAAGTGTAGTCGCTGCCCTCGGCGTGTCCGTCATTCAGACGGGCAATCGCATTGCGCAGACGGACGGCGCGATCGCGCGCGTTTGAAACTTCGAGCTCGAGGCCAGCCAGATCCATTGTCGATGGCGCGATATGCAGACGCGGCACCGAAGTGGTGACGATGGCATCCCGCAAGGCGGCTTCCCCGATCAGAACATCATAGGTGGACCGGTTGCGATCGCGCCGCTCGATGCCAAGGCCGGTCGAAGCGTTGCCCTGCGGGTCGAGGTCGATGATCAGCACCCGCTCGCCGATGGCGGCGAGTGCGGTGCCAAGATTGATGGCGGTGGTCGTCTTGCCGACCCCACCCTTCTGGTTCGCAACTGCGAGAACACGCATCGGCTTGAACTGCGTGGCATCGGTCGGCTCAGCCGTATCCTGCGGAACGATGGTCGGAGCGTCGGTCATGGCAAATCCCTGCCTAGGAAAATAATCTCAAGCACCTGAAGACGGCTGGACACGCGGCTCGATCGAACGGACGTGGACGATGCGGCCGCCGGCATCGGTGATGCTCGGGATCAGCTCAGCATTTATCGTCCAATATTTAGATGCCGCGGTCAATTCACCCTCTACATCTTGTCCCTTGAGGAACAGCGCATGCGCGCCCCTTTTCAACAAGGGATAAGACTTATCGAACAGATTTTCGAGTGACGCTAGCGCGCGGGCGGTGACGATCTCCACGGGTTCGTCAAAGCCATCCACAAAGTCTTCGATGCGCGTCGCGTGGACCTTGGCCGACGCGCCAGTCAGCCGCACGGCCTCGCGCAAAAAGGCCGCCTTCTTCAGGTTGCTTTCGACGAGATGCGCAACCGCGCCGGGCTTGTTC
>JAEXXW010000254.1 GCA_023405565.1 Pseudomonadota bacterium | reverse complement strand
GTCTTGCCAATCGTCAGGCAGGTGAATTGCCATATGGCGCATTGAAGCGCCTTGAGATTGCGAGAGCGCTTGCGGCGGAGCCGAAGGTGCTGCTGCTCGATGAGCCGGCCGCCGGCTGCAACGCGGTGGAGACGGCGGAGATCGATGCTGTCATCCAGAAGATCGCCGCGCAAGGCATCACCGTCGTTCTTGTCGAGCATGACATGAAGCTGGTGATGAAGATTTCCAATCGCATCCATGTGCTCGATCAGGGCCGCACGCTGGCACAAGGGACCGCGCAGGAGATCCGCGCCAATCCGGCGGTGGTCGCCGCCTATCTCGGCGCGCAGGCGAGCGAGGAAGTCGGACAGGAGATTGTGCAGGAGATCGAGCAGGAGGCCGGCGATGCTCGTTGTTGACAATCTGTCGAGCCGCTACGGCCGTATCGAAGTGCTGCATGGCCTTTCGCTCGAGGTGAAGCAGGGCGAGATCGTCACGCTGGTCGGCAGCAACGGCGCCGGCAAGACGACGCTGCTGCGCGCCATTTCCGGCGTGCAGCCGATGTCGGGCGGCTCTGTCCGTTTCCTTGGCGAGCCGATTGATCGCCTCGCGCCGCATGTGCGTGTGGCCCGTGGCATCGCCCAGGTGCCGGAAGGGCGGCAGGTGTTTTCGCCGCTGTCGATCGAGGACAATCTGAAACTTGGCGCCTGGTCGCGAAAGGATGCCGATGTCGCAACCGATATCGAAGGCGTCTATGCAACCTTTCCGGTGCTGGCGGAGAAGCGGCATCTGCCGGCGGGGGCCTTGTCCGGCGGTCAGCAGCAGATGCTGGCAATGGGGCGCGCGCTGATGGCACGGCCAAAGCTGATCCTGCTGGACGAGCCGTCGATGGGGCTCGCTCCGATCCTTGTGGACCAGATATTTGCGATTATCGGCGGCCTCAAGCGGCAGGGGATTACGGTGTTGCTAGTCGAGCAGAATGCCTATGCCGCACTCGCCATCGCCGACCGTGGCTATGTCATCGAGACGGGAAAAATCTCGCATACCGGCACCGGCCGCGATCTTCTGAACGATGCGCGCGTGCGCAGTGCTTATCTTGGACTGTAATTGTCATTGCCGGGCCGCTGCGAAGCAGCATGACCCGGCAATCCATTTTTTTTGAAAGATGATGGATGCCCGGCTTATCGGCTGGCCATGCTGTTGAGCAGCCGCAGCATCTCTTCGCGTGCGCCGGGTCCGAGTTTTTGCGAAAGGCGCTCTTCATGCTTCGCTGCCAGCGCCTTGGCTCGCTTCAGCACCTTCTGGCCTTCGCGGGTCAATTGCAGCGCATGGGTGCGTCGATCGGTTGGTGAGGGCAGGCGTTCGGTCAGTCCGCGTTTTTGCAAGTGATCAAGCATATGGACCAGACGCGCGCGTTCGATTGCCAGCCGGTCCGCCAGTTCTGCCTGCGACAGGCCGGGATTGGCGCCGATCACAACCAGCACCGAATATTGCGCCGGCCGCAGATCGACGGCGGACAAAGACTTGATAAAGTCCTGGAAAACCCAGACCTGCGCGCGCCGCAGGAAATAGCCAAGATGTTGCGTCAGCACATCGAGGTCGATCTCCCGGCGGACGCGCCGTCCTGATTGCGATGCAGCATCGGACGAGCCTGATACGGCAGCGTCTGTCATGGTCTGCTCCTCCCGCCGGACGTCTTGTTAAGCCTTGGCACCCGGGTCGCTATTATTGTTGTTGACGACATTGATTGTCTTAAACAACAATTATAGGCAAGCGGAAAGGGCAAGGTCGGCTTCGGTCGGCAAACTGGGCGCAGTCATGACGCCGCAGAGTGGGCCAGCCCATTGCAACTTGGCCGCAACAATAAGAAAAGGGGATCCAACACGGATCCCTGTCAGGGACCGGAGAGGGAGGAGTTCGAAATGAGCCGCAAATTCCATCAATCGGGCGTGTCGCGCCGCACATTCGCCGCCGGTCTTGGTGCCGCGGGTCTGGTTGCCGGCACCGCGCCGTTCAACATCGTCCGCGCGCAGGGCGCTGCCTTGAAGGTCGGTGTGCTGCTGCCGCGTTCGGGCGTTTTGGCCGGCATCGGTCAGGATTGCCAGCGCGGCGTCGACGTCACGCCGGGCCTTTTGAAGGACATCGGCATGCCGAGCCTTCAGATCATCAACGGTGACACCGAGTCGGACGTGCAGATCGCGCGCGCCCAGGCCGAGAAGATGATCAACGAAGGCGCCCAGCTACTGGTCGGCGCGTTCGATTCCGGACAGTCCACCGCCATCGCGCAGGTCGCCGAGCAGCGCGGCATTCCCTACATCATCAACATTGCCGCTGCGCCGCCGATCACCGAGCAGGGCTACAAGTTCGTCTTCCGCAACTTCCCGACTTCAAGCCGCATCCTGATCGATGCCTTCGAGAACCAGAAGGAAATCTTCGAGCAGACCGGTCAGACTCCGAAGACCGTGGCGCTGCTGCATGTGAATGACACCTTCGGCGTATCGATGCAGAAGGGCATGGCCGCGGTGCTCGAAAAGGTCCCGATGCCCTACAAGATCGTGGAGACCATCTCCTACGATCCGAAGGCGCGCGATCTCTCGGTCGAAGTCGCCAAGGCCAAGGGCACACGCGCCGAGGCGCTGCTCGTCGTCAGCCGTCTGAATGACGCGATCCTGCTCACCCGCGAATTGATCAAGCAGCGCTGGGACGGCATGGGCGTGCTCAGCATGGGTCCGGGCTGGTACGAGGATCAGTATATCCGCACGCTCGGAAAGCTGGCTGATGGTCCGATCAGCTTCGTGCCGTGGTACGACCCGACCAAGAAGCTGACCCAGGCGCTGATTGCTGCTCTCGCCAAGGCGCATCCGGACGTGAACCTGAACACCAATCAGGTCTATACCTTCGAGGCGCTGCTGACGGCAGCCGATGCCTACAAGCGCGCTGGTTCGACCGATCCGAAGGCGCTCGCCGACGCGATCCGCACGACCAACATCACCAACAACGTCTCGACCGGTCCCGGCATCCAGTTCGACGCCAAGGGCCAGAACGACAAGCTGCGCAACGCCGCCATCCAGAACCGCGGCGGCAAGCTGGTCACGGTCGCGCCGAAGGGTGCAACCGACGCCAAGGTGGAATGGCCGGCGACGCCTTACACCAAGCGCAGCTAAGCCGACCTTCCTTTCGATAACGCCTCGGCTGCCTTGCAGCCGGGGCGCCTTGCTCGCGGGACGCCACCACCTTGCCAACGGAAATTTACTTCAACGTCGCGATCAGCGGTCTGCTGACGGGCCTCATCTATGGTTTGAGCGCGCTCGGACTGTCGGTGATCTTCGGCGTCATCCGCATCGTCAATTTTGCCCATGGCGAGCTTATGGTGCTCGGCATGTTCATCACGCTGGTGCTGTTCCGGCGGTTGGGGATCGATCCGTTGGTCGCGGTGCCATTCGTGGCGGTCGTGTTGTTCGGTTTCGGCTATCTGCTGCAGGACTGGGTTGTCCGCCGCGTTGCGCATCTGCATGATTATTTCCAGTTCCTGCTGATGGCGGCGATCGCTGTCATGCTGATTGCGACCTGCCTGATGGTGTTCGGCCCGGACGCGCAGGGCGTGAACATACCATATGCCTATGACTCCTTCGCGATCGGGCCGCTGATCATCGACAAGGTCCGGGTCTATGCCGGCGTGGTCGCGCTGATCGGTTCGGCGGCGATGTTTGCCTTCTTCAAATACACCGACACCGGCAAGGCGATCCGCGCTTGCGGCGACAATTACACCGGTGCGCTGGTGGTCGGCCTGAATGTGCGGCATCTGTTCGCGCTGACCTTTGCCATCGGTTGCGCCTGTATCGGTGCGGCCGGCGCGATCATGCTGCTGATCGTCGATGTGCATCCCTATCTCGGACCGCCCTATACCTTGCTGGCCTTCATCGTCGTCATTCTCGGCGGCATGGGCAGTCTGCCGGGTGCGTTGCTGGGTGGCATCCTCATCGGCATGTCGGAAGCGATGGCCGGCATCCTGCTGCAGCCTTCGCTGAAAACCGCGTTCAGCTTCGGATTGCTCATTCTCGTGCTGCTGTTCCGCCCGCAGGGTATTCTCGGGAAAGTGCAGCGATGAACCGTCTTTTCGAAGGTGTGCCCGCGCACGGGCTGGTCCTACTGGCTGTGTTCGCGGCTGCGCTCGTTGTCGCGCCATTCCTCGTCAGCAACTACATTCTCAGCGTTCTCATCATCGTTCTGTACTTCGCCTATATCGGCCAGGCCTGGAACCTGATGCTGGGCTTCGCCGGCGCGTTGTCGCTCGGTCACGCGCTGTTTGTCGGTATCGGCGCCTATACGAGTGCGGCTCTGTTCATCCATTTCGGAATCCCGCCAGTGATCGGTGTCTTCGCCGCGATTGCGCTGTCGGTCCTTATGGGCTGCCTGATT
>JAEXXW010000238.1 GCA_023405565.1 Pseudomonadota bacterium | reverse complement strand
CCCTTCCAGCGCGGCGCGGCCGATATATTCGACCTTCACCCGCGCTACGCCGGTGTCCTTGAAGCCGAGCAACTGCGCGCTCTTGTGCGAGACATCGAGCACGCGATTGCCGTGGAAGGGCCCGCGGTCATTCACGCGCACGATCAGCGACTTCTTGTTCGCCTGGTTGGTGACACGCACATAGGACGGCAGCGGCAAGGTCGGATGCGCCGCCGTAATCGATTCCATATCAAAGACCTCACCGTTGGCGGTGAGTCGTCCGTGGAAGTCCGTGCCGTACCAGGATGCCAGTCCTTCGGTCTTGTAGTTCGCGTTCTCTTCCGGATTGTAGGTGCGGCCAGCCACCATATAGGGCTTGCCAACGCGATAGACGCCTCCCCCCTTCGGCGCACGTTCGCCCAGCTCGACCACGCGCGGGCTGGCGGAAACGCCATATTTCGGATCAACCTTGCGGGCGAATTTGTCCGACGAGGCGCAATTGGCCAGCGACAGACACGCTGCAACAGCAGCGACCGCGCGAACTGCGCCTGATAAATTCCCCCGATTTGACGGCATTCCGTCCCCAATGCGTCCCAAGGGCCTTCCCCTGCCCTCGATTCACCATAGCGTGACCCGAGCGACACGCAAATGGTCCGCACGTTCAAATGGTTAATATGGTATTGGCGTCGGGACCGGACGGATTTGCCGTGACGCTTGCAAACCCCGCCGGCATCCCCCATTGAAGCGCCGACGGAAGGGTGGCCGAGTGGTTTAAGGCACCGGTCTTGAAAACCGGCGTGCCTGCAAGGGTACCGTGGGTTCGAATCCCACCCCTTCCGCCAGAAGACCAAAATCGCCAGTTTAGCGAACGACTTGCCGCCGAAAGCCGCCGTTTTCCCTCCATAGTGCGACCACACGCCCAAATGCTATCTGGCCTTTGTCAGATGCTAATTTTGCGGCTGCATCTCCGAATTTACGGCCTGCCGTTTGATCGTCTCGATCAGCGCTCGCAGGCCGGATGAGACGTGACGACGGCCGGGATAATAGAGGCACACGCCCTGAAACGCCGGGCACCATTCGTCCAGCACGCGCTCGAGTTGGCCCTCCCGTATGGCGTCACCGACAAGAAAGTCGGGAACAAAAGCAATCCCGATACTGTCAATGGCGGCGTCCACCATCAGCACCTGGTCTGTTAGCGTGAGCGGCCCGGCGACGTTGATCGTCTCCGCAATGCCATGTCGCTCGAATTCCCAGCGATAGATCGCCCCGCTCTCGAAGCGGAAGCGGATGCAGTCATGTTGATACAGGTCCTGGGGTACGGTTGGCCGACCATGGGCCTCGAAATATTTGGGTGAAGCGACCGTTGCGAAGCGTACGGTATCGATGAGCCGGACCGCGATCATGTCCTGCGGCACGGCCTCGGCAAGGCGAATGCCGGCATCGAAACCTTCGGCGACGATATCCCCCAATCGCCCATCCGTTACGATATCGAGATGGACCTCGGGATAGGTCTTGCGAAACCGGGCGAGCAGCGGCCGCAGGATCATGCGGATCGCCACATCGCTGGCGTTGATCCGAACTGTGCCGCTGGGCGTGCCACGGAAGTCGTCGACCTCCTGCAGTGCTTCCGTGATCGACGACATGGCTGGACGGAGCTTCGCGGCAAGGCGCTCACCCGCCTCGGTCAATGAAACGCTGCGCGTCGTTCGATTGAACAGGCGCACGCCGAGGCGTTGCTCAAGACTCTTCACCGAGTGACTGACCGCCGATCGGGTGACATTGAGCTCGACCGACGCCGCGCGAAAGCTGCGATGGTTCGCGACCGCGAGAAACACACTGAGTGTGAACAGGTCGGCGGATTTTGATTGGTGAACATCTCTCATCTCGGCATCAAGAATTGGCGAGATTGTTGTGACAGTCAACTTTGCGTAGATGCGAGGCAGGCAGAGACGAGGAAAATTGCGCCATGGCCAAACACGGCAACTACATTCCCGAGAAAGTCACCTTCCCCTCGCATGGCGAAAACCTCGTCGGTGTCCTTTATCGCCCAAAGGGCGATGGCCCGTTTCCAACCGTCGTTCTGCTCGGGCCCTATTCCTTCGAAAAAGAGCAGGCGCCGACCCATTACGCGACGCGGTTGGCCGATGAGGGATTTCTGGCGCTTGCGTTCGATCCGCGCACGGTCGGCGAGAGCAGCGGCATGCCGCGCCGGCTTGAAAATCCCAAGATGAAGAATGAGGACGCCGTTTCGGCGCTCGACTATCTGTTGACCCGCCCGGATGTCGATCCCGGCCGCGTCTTCGGTCTGGGCATCTGCCAAGGCGGTCCCGAAATGCTCGACATCGCCTCGTATGATGATCGGATCAAAGCGGTCGCGTCCGTGACCGGATATTACCGTGACCGCGAGACCGACCTCTTCATGATCGCGGCCGGCGTTACAGAAAACCCGTTCGACAAAGCGACGGCCCCCACGACCGAGGAACTGGAGGCGCTGCTTGCGGCCCGCCTCGACCGCGCGCGCGACGCGAAGGCTCGCTACGAGGCAAGTGGTGAAGTTATCTATCGTCCGCTCGTCGCACCAGAACTCGGTGATCGCAAGACCGGTTCGGAAGCGGGACTGCCCGGACCGCTGGTCTGGAGCTGGTACGGCCCCTGGACGCTGAAGGGTTGGGAGAACCGCTATGCCGTCATGAGCGACCTCGACCATTTCGACTACACGACCGTGCCCGGCGTGGCGAAGCTCAACAAGCCTGCCCTCATTGTTCATTCGGACATGTGCATGAATCCGGCAGCGGCGCGCCGGCACTTCGACGCCATCCCGACCGGGCACAAGAAGCTGATCTGGGAGAACGGGACCAACCACTTCCAGTATTATGATCAGCCTGACATCGTCGATCGCACGGTCGGCCATGCCGCCGACTGGTTCCGTGGCTATATGAAATAACGCTCAGAGCATTGCTGTCGAACGGTCGGGCTGCACCTGCCTGAGATGCAGCCCGACCGTTTATCACTCCTGTTGGTCCAGGCCGAATGCCGGGTGATGGATCAGTTCCCCGCGCGGCTCAATGTCCTCAAAGGGCAAGGCCTGAACCACCTCGGGGGGACAGCCAGTCACGCCCAGCCCAGGGAATGCCCGAAAGCCGAACCGGCCATAATAGGCGGGGTCGCCCACCAGCGCCGCGCCCCGGCTGGTTCGCCGCAGTTGGCGAAGGGCCTCCGCCATCAGGGCCGTGCCGATCCCCTGGCGATGCCTTGACGGCAAAACGACAACCGGGCCGATCAGACTCCAGCCATCCTGCGTCCCGATCCGTGCTGCCGAGGCGGCAAGATAACCAATCACTTCCCCCTCCTCCTCGGCCACGAGCGAGAGGGCAAGCGCGCCATCTGCCCGTAGCGCCTCGACGATCCTCGCCTCGGCTCCGGTGGATTGCGCAAGCATCAGGAGCGCTTCAGTAACAAGCCGGCTGATCGCCGGGATGTCACCGACAGTTTCATTGCGGATCAGCATATCATGCTCCCTGATTGTCGAGCTGTGAGCGGACGCTCATGAGGCCGCGTTTCGAGATCCGATATGGGCTGCCCGACCGCGATTCGATCAGCCGTTTCCGCCGCAATCGGTTGAAGACAGTCAGGTCAAAGTCCGCAAGGACCGTCCCCTCGCGCGTGACGCATCTACCGGATGTGATGTTCCGACCATCGCCCCGCTCATAGAGGATGCAGCCACCAAGGGCCAGAACGTGCAGCGCACGTTGTTCATTTCGTGAGATGTTCATGGAAGTCTCGTATGACAGACGTGAAAAACGCCCCGAGCGCGCATGCACCCGGCAGCTTTGAATTCACGCGGCCCTCTGAGATTCAGAGAGCCTTATCACACAAGCTCTGACATCCAATCCCCATTTACCACGCCGCGAACATCGTCGCCGCGCACGTTGCCAATATAGGGAACGCACGCTCCTAACAACGGCGAAAGCGGCTGGCCACGGAGCCTGAATCTGGCGCGCCACTGCCGATCTCGTGATGGCACCAGCGTCCGCTTCGTCCCGCATAGCTGCCGTTTACGATTGACCATTGGTTCGACCACTTGCCACCAGCTTGAACCATTTGCTCATCGCTCTATTTAGGAGGCCATAGAGAGAGGAATAGCGTAGACGTAGTTCCCCGTTTCGTCGTTCTCTGTCCGCCATCGGGCACAGAGCAACATATATGATGCTGCTCTGATCACAGGTGACCCGCGAGCTTAGCCAATGTCCTTTTTCTCCCTCCTTCTCAATGTTCTTTGGATCGTTTTCGGCGGCTTCTACATGGCCGCCGGCTGGCTCCTCGCCTCCGTGCTCATGGCCATCACGATCATCGGCATCCCCTGGGCCCGCGCGGCTTTCAATATCGCCTTCTACACGCTGTTGCCCTTCGGTCAGACGGTCGTGTCGCGCGACGCCTATTTCGGAAAAGACGATATCGGCACCGGGCCGCTCGGGATGCTGGGCAATATCATCTGGTTCGTTCTTGCCGGCTGGTGGCTCGCACTGGCTCACCTCATCACGGCCATCGGACTCGCCATCACGATTATCGGCATTCCCTTCGCATGGGCCCATCTCAAGCTCGCCGGATTGGCGCTTTGGCCCATCGGCAAGATGATCGTTCTGAAGGATCCCCAATAGCAACGGCCCTAAGCCCGCGGCAGCCTCTCTGCCGCGGTCAAAGACCATGATGCTCCGCCACGACGGCCTATGCAGCCGCCTTGTTCTTGATCGCGCCGATAATGGCGGTGAGGATTGCACCTCCGGCGCCCCCGGCGACGATCTGCGAGATCACGCCACCGACGCTGAGATTGCCGGCCTGCGCAGCAGCCGTCACGGCGGGCATCAGCGCTGTCACGATCTGGCCCAGCACACCGCCTCCAACAAGTCCGGAGATGATATTGCCGACCATGCCGAGATCGAAAGTGGGCGATGATTTGCCAGCCCCGACTCCACCCAGCGCACCCGCGATCAGATTGATGAGAATCTGTTCCATCACAGTCTCCCTTTGCCAATCACGATCTCAAAATCTTACGCCCGGACGAGCGACAGGTCGAGATGGCTGAGACGATGTTGCACAGCATTACGTTGTCAGAGACAGGCTTTGTCAGAGACAGGCTTGCGGACACATCGGCTCTGTACGGTCGTCACCAGTTCGACCCTCTCCCGAGGGCACGCCAAGGATCGCGGTCGCGGATTAACAACGCCAAAAAGACATCAGTCGATTTGACCGTCGTGCGACCGGGAAAAAACGCAGAAAATTTGTGCGATTTAAGCGTTGTGTGCTTACGGCTCGACACAGCTGACGCGACCCGTGACGACCTTTCCTGGGGTGACGCCGACGGCATTGGCAAGCGCCGGATTGGGCGCGCGACGGCCGCGCTCAACGATCCAGTAGAGGCCGGCGCGCGCCCCCAGGACGATCGATCCGATCGCGATGACCGAGCCGACCGACAAGGTCGAGATGCCGGTGACGCCCTGCCCGATCGTGCAGCCCAGCGCGGTGATACCACCAAAGCCCATCATGAAGGCACCGAGCAGACGGCGCTTTAGTTCGGCGGCATTAGCCGGAATCTGCCAGCGGAATGTGCCGTCGATCATCGCCGCCACGAATGCGCCGGCGATGAATCCGATGACGGCGCCGATCGGGAAATCGATCTGCAAGGCCGTCGACAGCATGGCGTAAAGCACGGTTTCGCCAAGCGGGCCGACAAAGGTGAAAGATTCGATGCGGCGGGTATCGAACGAGTCATAGCCAACGACGCCCGTCGCCCACCAGCCAGCGACGACGATCAGGCCGATCAGCGCGCCGGTGACGGCAAAGCGCGGCGTCGCGCGAAAACCGCGATGCGTGAAAGCAAACACCGCAATGGCAAGACCGATCACAACAGCCGCAATCGTTGCCGCCTGTCCGCTCAGGCCCGCCAGTTCCGGCAGACGCTGCGTCGCAGACGAGCCGAGATTCACGGACAGCGGATCGGTCACCGCGACACGCACAACGCCGGTCAGGCCGCGCATGGTCATCATTGCGGTCACACCCATGACAAGAAAGGTGATGACAGCGCGCAGATCGCCGCCGCCGATCTGGCGGAGCGTGCCCATGCCGCAGGTGCCGTTGAGCGCCATGCCGAAGCCGAAGATCAAGCCACCGATGATCAAACCGCCGAGTTCGAGGCGCGAGCCGGTATAGATCGATTTGGTGAGATCAAGGTCGCCGAACATTTCGAGCAGATGCACGCCGATGATGGCGACACCGATCGCCAGCAGCCAGGTGCGCAGCCGGCGCGTATCGTTGGCGTACACAGAATCCTCAATCGCCCCCAGCGTGCAGAAACGACCGCGCCGCGCCACGAAGCCGAACGCAAAGCCGAGGCCGAGCCCCAGCAGCAGGCGCAACACATTGAGTGGAAGATCGTCAAACATCGTCAAGCCCCGTCAGCGCAGCCGGTCGTCAGTGTGTCTCCGGCGCGCAGAATGCCGAATGAAGTGCCTCGATCACCTGCCGCACCTCGGGACGGGCAAGCGAATAATAAATGTTCTTGCCATCACGGCGCGTCTCGACGAGATCGTCGGCGCGCAGACGGGCGAGCTGCTGCGATACCGCCGGTTGCCGCAGCTTGAGCAATTGCTCGATTTCGGTCACCGACTTCTCGCCCTCGCTCAGAAGGCACAGGATCACCAGCCGCGCCTCGTGCGACAGCGCCTTCAGGAATTCGCTCGCCTTCTTGGCGTTCTGAAGCAGCTCGTCGATATCGAGGTCCGGCCTCTTGGGCTTGCGCGCTACAGTCGCAGTCACCATCGCAATCGCTCCGGGGTTATCGGGCGAATACATGCGCCATCTTGCAACTATTGGGAAGGGATGGAACTTTCAAAGTCAGCCAGCGCTAGAGCATAAGCTTTTCCAAACGGGCCCAAAAAAAGAAATCACCCGGATAGCCCTCGATCCGGGCCTTCTCTTTACCGTCTTCAACCAGCACAAAGGTCGGCGTGAACCGCACCGGGCTCTTGAGTTCGACGGATGTGTCCTTACCGCGGTCGAGATGCACCTGCCGGAGCGGTAGCGTCTTGCCGATATCGGTCTTGGGATAGATCGGGCCGATCTCGCGATCCCAGGTCAGGCAATAGGGGCAGCCGGCCCGGCGGTACATCACCAGTTCGGCGGACAGGACCGGCAGCGCCGACGCCATCAATGCGAAAACGACAAGCAGGCCCTTCAGGATGCGCACG
>JAEXXW010000176.1 GCA_023405565.1 Pseudomonadota bacterium | reverse complement strand
TGGCGGTCGCGATGGGGCTGCGGCCGGAATATATCGGTGAAGGAAGCCGAGATCGGGAATCTGTGCCACCCAGCCATCATACACGCGGATCGCTGCGGCTATGCAAGAGCCGGTTCCGGGACGCCGGCGAGGCCAGCGCCCCGGTTGGGGCAGGCGTTACTTCGGCTGCGGGACGATCCGAAGGTAAGGCTTCGGTGCCTTCCAGCCCTGCGGATAGGTCTTCTTGGCGTCCTCGTCCGAGACCGAACCGGCGATGATGACGTCCTCACCCTGTTTCCATTGGGCCGGTGTTGCCACCTTGTGTTTGGCGGTGAGTTGCAACGAATCGATCACGCGCAGCACTTCGTCGAAGTTGCGTCCGGTCGTCATCGGATAGACCAGCACCAGCTTGATCTTCTTGTCGGGACCGATGACGAAGACATTGCGCACGGTCTGGTTGTCGGCAGCTGTTCGTTGCGAAGGGTCGCCCGAGGCAGCGGCCGGCAACATGCCATAGGCCTTGGCGACTTTCAGGTCGGGGTCGCCAATCATTGGGTAATTCGGTTCGAAACCTTGCGTCTCGCCAATGTCCTTCGCCCATTCAGCGTGCCGGTCGATCGGATCGACAGAAAGGCCGATGATCTTGACGTTGCGCTTGTCGAATTCCGGCTTGATGCGGGCCATATAGCCAAGCTCGGTCGTGCAGACCGGCGTGAAATCCTTCGGGTGTGAAAACAGTACGCCCCAAGAGTCGCCAAGCCATTCGTGGAAGCGAATCCTCCCTTGCGTGGTATCAGCCTCGAAATCGGGCGCGGTGTCGTTGATCTGAAGTGTCATGTCATCCTCCTGAAGGCTCTTTCGACGATCGTGCTCGGAAAAGCGCAGCAGATCTCGGACGATCGATGAAAAAAGAGCAGGCGCCGGGAGGCGCCGGACGGTTATATACCGGCGAAAGGGAACAAATATAAGATGCCATTGTTCCCGATTGGCGTTGATACGGAGTGACTTTTTCTTGAGTTGCAGGGATCGCCGAAGCAATTCTTCCAAGTCGGCTCGCTGTCACGTGCGGCTGCGTTGAGGCTGAGATGGATATCGCAACACTTCTGTCTCATTTTGCCGTCGCACTTGGTATCGGTCTGTTGATCGGTATCGAAAGGGGCTGGCGGACGCGAGAAGAAGTGCCGGGCAGTCGAACCGCCGGCGTACGGACGTTCACCATCATCGGCCTCTTGGGCGGTACGATCGGTGTGATTGCTGAAGCGACCGGTACGCCACTCACGATGACGGGCGGGGTGATCCTGGGGCTGGGCTTCCTGGCCTTCGCCGTGGCGTTTACGACAATGTGCCGCGATGAAAATCTCGCCGATAAAAAATATTCGGCGACGACGGCGATTGCCGGCATGTTGACATTCGCGCTCGCCGCCTATGCCATGGTGGGCGACATGCGCGCGGCTGGCGCTGCTGCCGTTGCGACGGTCTGCATCCTCGCTTTGCGCGCGCCATTGCATGACTGGCTGACGCGGATCAGCGAGAACGAACTTCGCAGCGCACTCATTTTGCTCGCGATGACGTTTGTCGCCTTGCCGATCATGCCGAACGATCCTGTCGGGCCGTTCGGCGGCGTGAAGCCGCGTGAGATCTGGCTGATCGCGATTGTGCTCGCCGGGGTATCTTTTGTCGGTTATGTCGCGGTGAAAGTGCTCGGTGCGCGGCATGGCACCTTGCTGGCCGCCGCTGCCGGCGGTTTGGTGTCATCAACAGCGGTCACGGCATCGAATGCCAAGCGGGCTGCGGCGGGCGAGGGGGCGCCGCGCTTGCTGGCTGCGGGCGTTGCATTGGCAACGGCCGTGTCGTTTGCGCGGGTCATCGCCATCGTGGCCGTGCTCAAGCCGGATCTTCTGCGGTTTATTGCGCCGCCCCTGGCGGTCGCGATATTGGTCGCCGCGGCCTATGCCTTGATCTCGGCCTACTGGCGTACAGGGGAAAGAGGAGAAAACCAGACGGTTGAGTTCCGTAATCCCTTCGGCTTCTGGTCGGTGATTGGCTTTGCCGTGCTGCTGACTGCAATCGTCCTGATTGGCAGGGTATTGGGTGAGAGCCTGGGGGCTGCGGGAGCTATCATCGGCGCGCTGGCCCTTGGCCTTGCCGATGTGGATGCGGTGACGGTGTCGATGGCGCGCCTGACGCCACAACCGTTGTCGCTGCAAAGTGCGGCATTGGCCATCCTGGCCGCCGTTGTAAGCAACAATCTCAGCAAGGTCGCGATTGGCGTGGCGGTCGGGCGTGGTGCCTTCGCAATCGAAATTGCGGTCATGGCCTTTCTCTGCTTCATCGGCGGTGCGGTCGCCTTCTGGGCCGCCGCCCTGGTGATACCAGCCTAATCCGAATTGACATTTTTATTGCAGCGCCGAAAAGTTGAGGCGAAGGGGTTGCCGCCGCATGTTCAAGCGAATTCTGATCGCCAATCGCGGAGAGATTGCCTGCCGCATCATCAAAACCGCTCGCCGGATGGGGATCGAGACGGTGGCGGTCTATTCGGACGCCGATCGCGATGCCCTGCATGTTGAGATGGCGGATGAAGCCGTTCACATCGGGCCTCCGCCGGCGGCCGAAAGCTACCTCCTGATCGACAAGATCGTCGCCGCCTGCAAGGCGACGGGCGCCGAGGCGGTGCATCCCGGCTACGGCTTTCTGTCCGAGCGTGAGGCTTTTCCGAAGGCGCTGGAAGCGGCCGGTATTGTCTTTATCGGGCCGAATGCCAAGGCCATTGCGGCCATGGGTGACAAGATCGAGTCGAAGAAGGCGGCCGCCGCCGCCAAGGTCTCGACCGTTCCCGGCTATCTCGGCGAGATCGCCGATGCCGAACAGGCCGCAAAGATTGCCGACGAGATCGGCTATCCGGTGATGATCAAGGCCTCCGCCGGCGGCGGCGGCAAGGGCATGCGCATCGC
>JAEXXW010000125.1 GCA_023405565.1 Pseudomonadota bacterium | reverse complement strand
TGATGACCGCTGACATCGCGCTCCCCCCCCCCGGTCGGTGATCAGGCGCCGTCTTGCATCGGCACTTGCTGAAGATGTTGCAGGATTTGTGCCGTATGCATTCGCTTCGCCAGTTCGTCCTGCATGGCCACCAGCTGCAACTTCATGAAGCCATGCGCGGTCGGCGCATCCGGCGTCAGGAACGGCTTGTCGAACGGCATCAACGCGAAATAGCGCTCAGCGAAGGGTTCGGGAATATCGATAACGCGTTTGGGGGGGTGCATCCTGAGACGTTCCAGATGCAGAGCGAGATCCGCGCGTCCCTGTTTCCACTCATCGTCTGACAACATTTCAGGTTTTGGATAGCGATCGAAAACAGACAGCACGAGCCTGTTGAACGGATCGAGCCGCGCACGCCGATCATCCGCTGAAGCCGTCGCCAGCATTCCCTCGATCGTCTCGCCGACCATCGCAAGACCGAGGGGAAAGGCACGCCAGCGCGAACGATCAAGCGCTGTCTGAAAGCCTTTATCCGACAGCATCACCTTGGCGTAGTGACCGGACCGCGCGCGCGCATAATCATAGATGCCTTTCTGAACGAGAAAGGCGGATTGCTCATCGATGAAATCAGCAAGCGCCGCGAGATCCCTGATCGGCGGTTTGGAACGTCGAAAGAAGTCCAGAAAACCCATTCTTCTTCACCTGCAGCGCTTCAACCTCTCGCAGTGCAGCGCAATTTTTGCAACTGCGAACAGATTTTGATCGAAAAAGCTCAACAATTTCCGTGAGTAAAGAACTCTCCTTGGTCGAAAGTCTTATAAGCCTCAACTCAGGACAGTGTTACTTTTGCATAACTTTTTCGTAGCGAGACATAAAGATCACGCGCGAACGAGCGGCAGCAAGGGGGGTGCCGCGAGCCAGCCGTTCATCGGCATCCCTCGCATATTCATCGCCGGATTTTTTCAACCGGCATCAGGAGGGAGGGCGTGCCACCTATGTCACAGCAAACAACGACACATCAGACGTCTGCCAATGACGAAGCGCATTGGCGCAAGACGACCAATCTGATGTGGATCCATCTCGGCATCTGGTTCTTCTTTGGCTACGTGGTGCATATGTTCGCACCCGCGCTGAACAAGATTGTCATTGCTGGTTTCCCGCTCGGCTTCTACATGGCCGCGCAAGGCTCGCTGATCGCGTTCGTGGTCCAGCTCTTCATGTTTGCGAAGCAGCAGGACAAGATCGACCGTGAATTCGGCGTGGCCGAAGACGATTGAGGGAGGACGCAGCCATGGCGACTCAAACCTCAAGCGACGGCAACGACTTCATCAACAATCTCGGCAAGATCTACGGTATGTATACCGGCGGATTTCTTGCCTTCGTCATATTACTGGCAATCCTCGAACAGATCGGCGTACCCAACCGGGTCCTGGGTTATCTGTTCGTATTCTTCACTATCGCGGTCTACGCGATCATCGGCATCCTGTCCCGTACGGCGCAAGTCTCTGAATATTACGTCGCGGGCCGGCGCGTTCCAGCGCTCTATAACGGCATGGCGACCGGCGCAGACTGGATGTCGGCGGCATCGTTCGTCGGTATGGCCGGAACATTGTTCCTGCTCGGTTATGACGGCCTGGCCTGGGTGCTCGGCTGGACCGGCGGCTACGTGCTCGTCTCCGTGCTGGTCGGCCCGTATCTGCGCAAGTTCGGCGCCTATACGGTCCCCGACTTCATGTCGTTCCGGTTCGGCGGCAACTTTGCCCGCTTCCTAGCGGTCATCGTGCTGGTGGCCTGCTCCTTCACCTATGTGACGGCGCAGATCTACGGCACCGGCATCATCGCCTCGCGCTTCCTCGGCATGAATTTCGAGGTCGCGGTGTTCGTCGGTCTCGCCGGCATCCTGCTCTGCTCGATGCTGGGCGGCATGCGCGCGGTGACCTGGACGCAAATCGCCCAGTACATTGTGCTAATTGTCGCCTATCTGACGCCGATCATCATCCTGTCCACCAAGAAATACGGCATTCCGATTCCGGAACTGACCTACGGACAGGCAATCGCGGATATCACCGCACGCGAAGCACAGATGCTGAAGGACGGCCTCGCCACGGCAGCCAACCTGAAGCCGCATATTCAGCCGTGGATCAACTACACGCCGCTGAATTTCTTCGCGATCATCTTCTGCATGATGGTGGGCACGGCGTCGCTGCCGCACATCCTGATGCGTTACTTCACCACCCCGTCGGTGCGTGAAGCCCGTCAGTCGGTGGCGTGGTCGCTGTTCTTCATCCTCCTGCTTTACTTCTCGGCGCCGGCCTATGCGGCGTTCTCGAAGCTGGAGGTTTACACCAACATCATCGGCAGCAGCATTGAGAATATCAAACCGTGGATGTTCACCTGGGGCGAACTCGGGCTGATCCAGATCTGCGGCAAGAATGCTGCAAGTCTCCAGGCCGTCATCGATGCCTGTAAGGCCGTCGGTACGGGTGTTGTGCGTCTGCAGGACTTCACGATCAACACTGACGTGATCGTGCTCTCCACACCGGAAATCGCGGGACTTCCCTACGTGATTTCCGGCCTGGTCGCGGCCGGTGGCCTTGCCGCCGCGCTCTCGACCGCAGACGGTCTGCTGCTGGCCATCGCCAACGCGCTGTCGCACGACGTCTATTACAAGATGATCGATCCGAACGCGCCGACGGTGAAGCGTCTCACCGTGGCCCGCGTCCTCCTGGTCGTGGTCGCGGTCGCGGCGGCAGCAACGGCGGCAACCAAACCGGCGGACATTCTGGCGATGGTCGGATGGGCGTTCTCACTGGCCATGGCGGGCAACTTCCCGGCTCTCGTCATGGGGATCTGGTGGAAACGCGCGACGACCGCCGGTGCCATTGCCGGCATCATCGGCGGCTTCGGCATCGCGATCTTCTATCTGGTCGTGACGCGCTACTTCCCGGGTTATGGCGTTGCGTATTTCGGCATGTCCTCCCTCCCCAGCCCGGCCGGCACTCCGCTGGTCGATCTTGCGAAGGCGATGGCTGCTCCGAATGCGATGGATACCTGGGTGGCCGCCAGCCATCCCATGGCCAGCAAGGTTGGCTGGTTTGGCATCACCAATATCGCAGCGGGTCTGATCGGCATGCCGGTCGGCTTCCTGCTGATCTATGTGGTAAGCCTCATGGGCAAGGAACCGTCGAAGGAAATGCAGGCCTTTGTGGACGAGATCCGCAAACCGCGTGGCCGCACGGTCCTGCAGGAAAAAGACTAAGCCCGAATAGGGGTGTCAAACAGAGCGGGGTCCCAAGCACCTTGGGGCCCCACAACTTTTCTCTCGATCCGTCAACAGCTTTGAGTACCATCATTCCGTCGCCGGAGATTTGTCAGCGTGCAGACGACGTCCTTCTGGAGCCTTTGGTATTTCCAACTGCCGAATTTCGTTCTGGCTGTCGTCATGTACACGATGCTTGGCCGCGCGCTGCTGGGCCTTCTCGTTGAACCGGCATCGAAGAACTATATCTGGCGCGGTTTCTGCGCGATCACTGATCCGTTCCTGAAAATCTTCGCAATCGTCACGCCGAAGGCCGTGGCGCCGGTCGTGCAGTGGCTGTTCGGCTTTGTCTGGCTGTTCTGGCTGCGTGTTCTGCTGCTGGTGATCTTCTTCTCGCTCGGCCTGCTCCGCACAGGTGGCGCATGAACGAGCGCAGCTTCTATTACATCGGCATCGCCTTTTTCGGCATGATCAACGGCATCTTCAATCCGGCTTTCTTCTTCGTCTTTCAGTTGTCGGCCTATCTGATGGCCGAGCCGCTCTTTGGCAGCACCGCCGCGATCGCCTATTTCGCCTCGCTGATGCTGTCGACCGGCACCGTGATCCTGGCGGGCATCCCGGCCGCGCTTTATGAGCGATTTATCGGCGCCAAGGACGAATCCACCGTCGCCTCGCTCTGGATCTGGCTGGCCGGCACCGCCCTGCTGACGCTCCCTGCGATCGGCAATTTCTTCAAGATCGGCCTCTGAACGGGCCTTCAGGCTCCGACCTTTTCTCGCCGCTTTCCGGAACCACCTTGATGGCGGTTGCGTTCCGAACGGAACGCGGCATAGCGTTTGCTTTGAAAACGCGGATAAAAATCGAAGCGTTCCGGAGAGGGAAAGTTCAAACGGCAGGTGTCCAATTCGATCAGGAGACCGGCATGGATACGTTCTCACGCTTTGCATTCTTCACCGTCATACGCGATGCCAGCCTTGCCACCTTGGCCGCCGGCATTCTCATGATCGCCTACAGCTTCGATCTGCCGCTCGCCCTGGTAATCGGAGCATCGGTCGCCATGTTTTTCGCGGCGGTGATGCTGGTACGCGCGTTCTTCCTCACCGAAGACCGTGTTGTCGCGACGGAGCCCTGGCTGGTGATGCAGCCCAACGAACGTCCGGTCGGCGACGCCGGGCGTGCCTACGCCTATGAACAACTCGAAACCATGCTGCTCACCGGCGCCAAGACCGCGGCCGGCGTCGCATCGCTGCTGTTTGCATTCGGGCTCCTGGCCTCATGGGCTTGAGGTTACACCGGTTCGTGACCGGGCCGGAGGAACGGCGTTTGCTATAACCGAGAGGCATTGGGGGAACGGCCGAGCCGGAGCGACCATGGAGCATATGCGCCGCATTGCGTATGAGACGGTTCTGCGCGCCTGCGGCTTTGCCTCGCTCGGTATCTTCTGCGTCATGACGGGAATGTCGTTCGATCCTAGGCTGGCCTTTCAGGCCGGCGGATTCCTGACCACCATCATGGCCGTGATCCTGATCCTGAAAGCACGGGAAGCCCTGACCAAGGATTATCGCCGCACCGAGATGTGGCTCTATATCGAAAAGGACCGGCGCCCGCCCGCCGCCTACGCGCAATGGATCACCTCCACCATCCTGCGCAAGACCTACCTGACCTTTGCAAAATGGACGGCCCTGATTTCCATTTCGATGTGGATCCTGGCGCTGATCTTCTCGATGATCCAGAAGAACCCTTCCCTCTCCCTGACCCATGAAAGCGTTTTTGGGCGAGGTGGATACCGGTTCGCGTGCTCCTCGGATGCGGTGAAAGGCCGTTCAGGCACTCAGCAAACGATGGCGCAGTTCGTCGTCCTGCATGAGATCGGCTGACGTGCCGGTCCACACCGTGCGGCCTTTTTCGAGAATGTAGTGACGATCGCCGATACGGCTCAACGCCTTGATATTCTTGTCGATGACAAGAACCGCCTGACCGGCCGATTTGATGCGCGACAAAGCCTGCCAGATTTCACCGCGGATCTTGGGGGCAAGGCCTTCGGTCGCTTCATCGAGGATGAGCAATTTCGGATTGGTCATGACCGCGCGGCCGATGGCCAGCATCTGCTGCTCGCCGCCTGACAGCACGCTCGCGCTGCGATCGCGCAACGGAGCGAGAGCCGGAAACAATTCGAAGACGCGGTCAAGTGTCCAGGGATTGGCCGCGCCGCCCCTGTTGGCGGCCGTGGCAACGAGATTTTCCAGTACCGAGAGATTGGGAAAGACCTGCCGCCCCTCGGGGACAAGCGCAAGGCCTGCGCGCGCGACACGATAAGTGGGCCACGAACCGATGGACTGCCCGGCAAAGGTGACATTGCCGCTTTGCACTGGAACGAGGCCCATGATGGTCGAAACC
>JAEXXW010000491.1 GCA_023405565.1 Pseudomonadota bacterium | reverse complement strand
CGCATGGAAGAACTCGGCATCGGCCGGCCGTCGACCTATGCATCGATCCTCGCGGTGCTGAAGGACCGCGGTTATACGCGCCTCGACAAGAAGCGGCTCGTGCCGGAAGACAAGGGACGGCTGGTCGTCGCGTTCCTGGAAAGCTTCTTCCAGAAATATGTCGAATACGACTTCACCGCGTCGCTCGAAGAACAGCTCGATCGCATCTCAAACAATGAGCTCGAGTGGCACAAGTTTCTTCGCGATTTCTGGGAAGGCTTCATCGCGACTGTCGGCGAGATCAAGGAGCTGCGCATCACGCAGGTCCTCGACGCGCTCAACGAATTGCTCGGCCCGCACGTCTTCCCGAAGCGCGAGGATGGCGGCGAGCCACGCCAATGCCCGAATTGCGGCGAAGGACAATTGTCGCTGAAGGTCGGACGTTTCGGCGCCTTCGTCGGCTGTTCGCGCTATCCGGAATGCCGCTACACGCGCCAGCTGGCGCCGAGCGCCGATGGCGGCGACAGCGCAACGCGTGTCCTCGGTCAGGATCCGGAAACCGGTCTGGAAGTCTCGGTGCGCGGTGGCCGCTTCGGTCCCTATGTGCAGCTTGGCGAGGGCAGCAAGGAGGAGAAGCCGAAACGCTCCGGCCTGCCGAAAGGCATGACGCCGGACGATATCGATCTCGAAAAAGCGCTCGGTCTCCTGTCGCTGCCGCGCGATGTCGGCAAGGACCCGGAGAGCGGCGAGATGATCATCGCCGGCATTGGCCGCTTTGGTTCGTATGTGAAGCTCGGCAAGACCTACGCCAATCTCGAGCCCGGCGACGATGTCCTCAACATCGGCCTCAATCGTGCGGTCGCGCTGATCGCCGACAAGAAGCTCAATCCCGGCAAAGGCCGACGCGGCGCCGATCCTGGCCGCTCGCTTGGCGATCACCCGGACAAGGGCGGTCCGATCATCGTCAAGAACGGGCGCTACGGCGCCTATGTCAGCCATGACGGCGTGAATGCCACCCTGCCCGCCGACAAGACGGCGGACAACGTCACGCTCGAGGAAGCCGTCGGGCTGCTCGAGGCGCGGATCGCGGCCGGCGGCGGCAAAAAGAAAAAGGCCGCGCCCAAAGCAGCGAAAGGCGGATCGGCGGACAAGCCGGCGGCGAAAGCCAAGAAGGCTGCGAGCACGGCCAAGTCCGAAAAGGACACGGCCGTCGCAAAGCCGAAACCAGCTGCGCGTAAAACGACGAAGTCGAAGGCCGGCAGTAGCGTCGCCAAGTCAAAATCAGTATCGCGTGCTCCCGCAGCCAAACCCGAACCCAAACGCAAGGTCGCGAATTGAGCCGTGTCCCGCAAAGGCGCGGCTGATCTGAAAGGCAATCTTGGCTCGCTCCAGACCAAAGCAACCATTTGGCTTTCCGAGCCGGGAGCAATTGCTCGCCTTCATCAAGGACAATCCCGGCAAGGCTGGGACGCGTGAAATTGCGAAAGCGTTCGGGCTGAAAAATGCGGATCGCGCAGAACTGAAGAAAGTGCTGCGCGATCTCGCCGATAAAGGCGCTGTCGAGAAGCACCGCCACAAGCTGCACAAGCCGGGCACCCTACCCTCGATTACTTTGGCCGATGTCACCGGCCGTGATCGCGACGGCGATTTGCTCGCGATTCCAACGGAATGGGACGAGGAAGCGCACGGCGAAGCGCCGAAAATACGCATCGGGACCGTGCGCAAGCCCAAGCCCGGCGAAGCCGCCGGCATCGGCGATCGCGTGCTGCTGCGGGTCGACGAACTGCGCGAGCCCGACAGGGAGGCGCGCTATTCGGCCCGTGTCATCAAGATCCTCACCCGCGCGAAGACCCGCATTCTCGGCATCTTCCGCGCGCTGCCGGGCGGCGGCGGCCGTCTCGTCCCCGTCGACAAGAAATCGCTCGGCCGCGAGCTGACCATCGCGCCGAACTGGACGATGGATGCGCAGGACGGCGAACTCGTCGCCGCCGACGTCACCAAGGAAGGCCGCTTCGGCCTGCCCACCGGACGCGTCAAGGAAAAGCTCGGCTCGCTGAAGAGCGAACGCGCGGTCAGCCTGATCGCCATCCACGCGCACTCTATCCCGAATGTCTTCTCGGCCGATGCTCTGGCCGAAGCGGAAGCTGCCAAACCCGCCGATCTCAAGGGCCGCGAGGACTGGCGCAAAGTCCCGCTCGTCACCATCGATCCGGTGGACGCAAAAGACCACGACGATGCGGTCTTTGCCGAACCGGATGACGATCCCGACAATCGCGGCGGCCACATCGTCTATGTCGCGATCGCCGATGTCGCGCATTATGTGACGCCCGGCTCAGCACTCGACCGCGAGGCGCTGGATCGCGGCAACTCGGTCTATTTCCCCGATCGCGTCGTGCCGATGCTGCCGGAGCGCATCTCCAACGACCTCTGCTCACTCAAGCCAAATGTCGATCGCGCCGCGCTGGCCGTGCGCATGGTGATCGCGCCGGATGGGCGCAAGAGGTCGCACACCTTCCATCGTGTGTTGATGCGGTCGGCGGCGAAGCTCAGCTATGCGCAGGCACAGGATGCCTTCGACGATCGCAC
>JAEXXW010000062.1 GCA_023405565.1 Pseudomonadota bacterium | reverse complement strand
CTTCTTTCCCGACGAGGGCCATGTCGAGCCGCGGCGCGTGCTGCCTGCTTTGCATGAGCAACTCACCGCGCATGGCGTCGAAATCCGCTTCGACAACGCGTGTGAGCCGCGCGACCTCGACGGCATCGTCATCGATTGCCGCGGCCTCGCCGCGCGCGATGATGCAGACGATACGGCGCGCAATCTGCGTGGCGTGAAGGGCGAGACCATCGTCGTCGAAACCGACGAAATCGCATTGTCGCGCCCGGTGCGGCTGATGCATCCGCGATGGCCGCTCTATCTCGTCCCGCGCGCCGACAACCGCATCATGATTGGCGCCACCTCATTGGAAAGCGAGGACGACGGCATGAGCGTGCGCTCGGCGCTCGAATTGCTCAGCACCGCCTACGCCGTGCATCCTGCCTTTGCCGAAGCCCGCATCGTCGAATTCGGCACAGGCCTGCGGCCTGCCTATCCCGACAATCTGCCGCGCATTGCCGCGAACGGATCGCGTATCTCCGTGAACGGGCTTTATCGCCACGGCTTCCTGATCGCGCCGGCGCTCGCCGAAATGACGCTCGCCTATGTCACCAGCGGCGCCGTCGATAACGAGGTGATGCAATGCAATTGACCGTCAACGGCGAACGCAAGGACATCGCGGCCGCGCGCATCGACGCGCTGCTGAACGAACTCGAATACGAGGGCACGCATTTCGTCGTCGCCGTCAATTACGCCGTGGTGCAGCGCGCCCGCTGGGGCGACACCGAACTGAAGGACGGCGACGAGGTGGAAATCCTCACGCCGCGGCAGGGAGGGTAGTCATGCGTCCTCATGCTCGCTGCCACCTGAAAAACGACAGCTCACGACATCCGCTCATTCCCGCGAAGGCGGGAATCCAGCGCGTGACTCTGGGTCCCCGCCTTCGCGGGGACGAGCGGAAACTGGGTTGCGCGCGAGGACCATCATGCTGACGCTCTACGGCAAGACCTTCACCTCGCGATTGCTGGTCGGCACGGCGCTCTACCCCTCGCCCGCTGTCATGCAGCAGGCGATCCGCGCGTCGGGCGCCGGCATCGTTACTGTCTCGCTGCGCCGCGAATCCGCCGGCGGAAAATCCGGCAACAATTTCTGGTCGCTGATCCGCGATCTCGATGTCGCCGTGCTGCCGAACACCGCCGGCTGCCGCTCGGTGCGCGAAGCCGTCACCACCGCGCAGATGGCGCGCGAATTGTTCGGCACCTCATGGATCAAGCTGGAAGTCATCGCCGACGACGAGACGCTGCAACCCGATGTCGTCGGGCTGGTCGAGGCCGCCAACATTCTGGTCAAGGACGGCTTCGAGGTGTTCCCCTACACCACCGAGGATCTCGGCGTCGCGCAACGTCTGGTCGATGCCGGCTGCCGCGTGGTGATGCCATGGGCCGCGCCGATTGGCAGCGCCCGCGGAATCGTCAATCGCGATGCGCTGAAGCTGATGCGCGCGCGGCTGCCGGATATCACGCTGATTGTCGATGCCGGTCTCGGCGCACCATCGCACGCCGCGAGCGCGATGGAGCTTGGCTACGACGCCGTGCTGCTCAACACCGCCATCGCCAAGGCCGCCGATCCCGTAAACATGGCGAATGCCTTCCGGCTCGGCGTCGACTCTGGTCGCATCGCATTCGAAGCGGGCCTGATGGGCGCGCGCGATTTCGCATCCCCTTCAACTCCTGTCATCGGGACACCGTTCTGGCATGCCGTATCCTGATCGTTTCTATCCTGTCGTTGACACGGTGACCTGGGTCGAGCGCCTTGCGCGGCTCGGCGTCGGCACCGTGCAATTGCGCGCGAAGGGTCTGCCGCACGCCGAGGCCCTGCCTCTGGTGCGCGCTGCGCTCGCCGCGACCAAAGGCACGAACACGAAGCTTGTCGTCAACGATTACTGGCAGGCGGCGCTCGAGGCTGGCGCGGAGCATCTGCATCTCGGTCAGGAAGATCTCGCCGATGCCGACATTCCGGCGATCCGCCGCGCCGGCCTGACGCTCGGCCTGTCCACGCATGACGACGAAGAACTCGACAACGCCCTGCGTTACAAACCCGATTATGTCGCGCTCGGCCCGATCTTTCCGACCACGCTGAAAGTCATGCCGTTTGCACCGCAAGGCATCGACAAGCTCGGCGTCTGGAAAAAGCGCATCGGCAGCCTTCCGCTCATCGCCATCGGCGGCATCACGCTGGAACAGGCGCCCGCCGTGTTCAGCGCCGGCGCCGATTCCATCGCCGTCGTCAGCGACGTGACCAGGAATTCCGATCCGGACGCGCGCGTGCGCGACTGGCTCGCGCAGACTTCGCAATCCGCCCTTAAAATCGGCCATACCGTCGGAAACGGATAACAATCATCACTGCTGGCGCAGCCAAGGAGCAAGATCATGAACAAACCTGTCTCCCCGAACGATCTCGTGACGCCGAAAGTCACTACCGGCCCCATTCAGGGTTCGCGCAAGATCCATGTCACGCCGGATGCTGCGCCGGACCTGCGTGTGCCGCTGCGCGAGATCGTGCTGACACCGGCCGCCAACGAAGCGCCGATCCCGATCTACGACACGTCGGGCCCTTACACCGACAACGACGCGGTCATCGATGTCGAGAAGGGTCTGAAGCGCGTCCGCACCCAATGGGTGAAAGAGCGCGGCGGCGTGGAGGAATATGAAGGCCGCGAGATCAAGGCCGAGGACAACGGCAATGTCACCGGTAAGCATCTCGCCCGCATGTTCCCGAATACGCCGAAGCCCATGCGCGCCATCGGCGACGCGCCGGTGACGCAATATGAATTCGCGCGGGCCGGCATCATCACCAAGGAAATGATCTACGTCGCCGAGCGCGAAAATCTCGGCCGCAAAAAGATGCTGGACCGCGCAGAGGCCGCGCTCGCCGATGGCGAAAGCTTCGGCGCATCGGTGCCGGCCTTCATCACGCCGGAATTCGTGCGCGACGAGATCGCCCGCGGCCGCGCGATCATCCCCTCGAACATCAACCACGGCGAACTCGAGCCGATGATCATCGGCCGCAACTTCCTCGTGAAGATCAACGCCAATATCGGCAACTCGGCCGTGACCTCTTCGGTGGAAGAAGAGATCGAGAAGATGGTGTGGTCGATCCGCTGGGGCGCGGACACGGTGATGGATCTCTCCACCGGCCGCAACATCCACAACACACGCGAATGGATTCTTCGTAATTCGCCGGAGCCGATCGGCACCGTGCCGATCTATCAGGCGCTGGAAAAGGTCAACGGCGATCCGGTCAAGCTCGACTGGGAATGCTACAAGGACACGCTGATCGAGCAGTGCGAACAGGGCGTGGATTATTTCACCATCCATGCCGGCGTGCGCCTCGCCTATGTGCCGCTGACCGCCAACCGCGTCACCGGCATTGTTTCGCGTGGTGGATCCATCATGGCCAAGTGGTGTCTGTCGCGGCACAAGGAAAGCTTCCTCTACGAGCGCTTCGAAGAGATCTGCGACATCATGCGCAAATATGATGTGTCGTTCTCGCTTGGCGACGGCCTGCGCCCCGGCTCGATCGCCGATGCCAATGACCGCGCGCAGTTTGCCGAACTGGAGACGCTTGGCGAACTCACCCAGATCGCCTGGAAGAAGGGCTGCCAGGTGATGATCGAAGGCCCCGGCCATGTGCCGATGCACAAGATCAAGATCAACATGGACAAGCAGCTGAAGGAATGCGGCGAAGCCCCGTTCTATACGCTTGGACCACTCACCACCGACATCGCGCCGGGCTACGATCACATCACGTCGGGCATCGGCGCTGCGATGATCGGCTGGTTCGGCTGCGCGATGCTCTGCTACGTCACGCCGAAGGAGCATCTCGGCCTGCCGAACCGCGACGACGTGAAGGAAGGCGTCATCACCTACAAGATCGCCGCCCACGCTGCCGATCTCGCCAAGGGCCATCCCGCGGCACAGCTCCGTGACGACGCGCTGTCACGCGCGCGCTTCGACTTCCGCTGGGAGGATCAGTTCAATCTCGGACTCGATCCCGACACGGCACGCGAATATCACGACGAGACGCTGCCGAAGGATGCCCACAAGATCGCGCATTTCTGCTCCATGTGCGGACCGAAATTCTGCTCGATGAAGATCACGCAGGATGTGCGCGACTATGCGGCGAGCCTCGGCGACAACGAGAGGACAGCGCTTGGGCTTGGCGCCGGCCAACAGGCGAATGGCGCCGCAGGCGCCACCGAGCCGTCTTCACTGAGAGAAGCGGGCATGAAGGAAATGTCGGACAGGTTCAACGCCATGGGCCAACAGGTCTATATCGACGCCGACAAAGTGAAAGCGCCGCACACCACGGCATTGGATTCCGAAGCCGCCCACGCGGCGAAGAACGCCACGCTGGTGAAAGAGAGCAACAAGGCGCTGTAACCCTATTGGCATCCTTGCTTACGCCACCGTCATGCCCGGGCTTGACCCGGGCATCCATCCCGAAATGAAATGGCCGTGCAAAAGCGCGGCTTTTTTTGGAGGTGGGAGAACAAGCCCGATCAACTTACCCGACAACCGCGTGGGCACTACGGTTTTCTTTTGCTTGTAACAGAGAAGTCAGACCATGCATTCGCAAGAACTGGAAGCCTACGGCGAGCTTGCGCAGGCGATAACGCGGCACGTTTATGATGACGCCAAAATCAGCAGAGAAAAGGAGCGTCCCGAATTTCGTGAGATCGAAGGCCCCATATATTATCACTGGCACATGTCGCCCTTTGAAAGCGCCGCTTATAACCTCTTGAGACTTGGCATACTCAATGATGCCGGCGCCCCTCATGGACGACCATTCGTCAATTTTTCCTTCAACTGCAGCGTGGGTGATGCAGGTAAGATTGCCAAACAGAACTGGATATCCGGCCCAACCTTCTTAGAACTATTAAGCGCGTTTATTGGCCTTTACGGATACTACGATCGCGACACGGGCTTCTCAATCGACCGCAATGAGCCCTTCAACGTTGACAATCGCATTGCACCCGCACTCGATGCTATCGCACTACTGGGCTACGTGACAAAGGCGGAGAAAGGTTATGTCTGGACAGAGCTAGCGGCCCCGGCCATGTACGAGAACTATCTTTGGCCAAACTATTCAGACGGGATGGAGCCCTAGCAAGTTCAGTCTGGATTGAAGCGTAGCGAATTCCGGGTTGAACGCGTGAAAGGCATGCAGCGCCAAGCCCATCATTCTCTTTTGACGACCTTCGCCGGCTTTCCGCCAATGCAGTCCAACGCCAGACTCACAATCTTGCCCGGAAATACAATTTAAGGTAGCATTTTGCCGTCGGTCGGTTGTGGAGGGGCAAATGCTCAAACGCGTTGCGATATTGGCATTGGTATTTTGGTCAATGTTTATGTCGGCTGTCTTGGCTGATGGATTATTCGGAGGCTTGGTAAAAGGAGTTGGCAGGGCAACAGGAGTGAAGCCGCTTGAAGATCTCGGGCGAAATATGGATGCCGAGCACAAGCGCTTCAAAGATAACAATCAGATATATAAGAATATCGAAGAAGGCGCGTCCGGAGCGGTTCAACATATAACAACGGAGTTTTTCGTCGAAAGCACATGGCCTTTGCTTGAGAGCGCGATCAACCTGTCTCGCAATGAGGCCATACGGAATGGCGTGTATATCATTCCGCCTCATATACGCAGCCAACTCCAGGGATTTGTGCCGGACAATATTTTGAATGCCGTCAGATATCGTATTGGCGGCGGCGGCGACCTGAGCCTTCAGGTTAATTCATTTCGATATGGAGATGCGGCCGCCATCACATTGATCGATGTGGTCGTTTTTGCTGACAATAACTACGCGGAAGATGCGACGCTCTGGGTCCACGAACTCCAACACGTGCAGCAATTTATGAACTGGGGCCTTCGGGATTTCTCGAAAAGATACATTCGGGATTTTAACGCGGTAGAGCAAGAAGCTCAAAATGCCGCCAACAACTATGCGAACTGGGCGCAGCAACGCGTTTTTGCTTCGAACAACAACATGGGCTTTCCACCACAGCCGCAACTGAACAACTCCAACATCTGCTATGCTTACGCTGGCGGCGGCTGCTACCTCACAGTTTATGCCCCTTTGGGAACGCCATGCTGGTGCGGAACGGCTTGGGGGCCAGCTCAGGGAATGATCGGAAACTAGCAGGCGCAAGGTGGGCCAAAGCGCGAAGCGCCAGGCCCACCATTGTCTTTGGGTGACTTTGTCTTTGGGTGACTTTCGTATGGCGGGCTGCACTGCATTTAGCCCGCCATACAGGTCGATGCACCGCATCTCCCTTGCATCCCTCACATCTCATCGCGATCGAAGACCGAGTTCGCGCCGAATTGAGCGTCACGGCATCATTGCACGCTGTCGGCGCACCGTCGTCGATCGGGCCGCACACCGCCGCGCGAGCGCCGACTTCGCTTATCCGGGCACCATTCCAGAACAATCCTTCCGGATTTCGCTCGTCCTCGATCCGGGTTACGCTTGTGATCTCTTCTCCACGGATCGTGGCAGCAGCCGCCAAATTCTCCCAGAGCAAGCCGGATGAAAAAGCATCGGATCTATTCAATGAGCTTCGCCAGCGTCTATCCGCTTTATATTGCCAAGGCGGAGAAGAAGGGACGCACCAAAGACGAGGTCGATGAAATCATCCGCTGGCTGACGGGATACAACCAGCAGGGACTGGAAACACAGATAAAGAAGCAAACAGACTTCGAGACTTTCTTTGCGCAAGCTCCTCAACCGAATGCGTCGCGGGCTTTGAT